>NZ_ATDO01000086.1:0-171917 GCF_000445085.1 Sphingobium sp. HDIP04
CGGTCCCCCTCCCCATCTCTCGATGGGGAGGAATAGGATAGGTCCGCTCTCCAACCAAAAGGCCCTTTAGCAATCGCTAAGCCCCCTCCCTCCCGTCGCTGGCTCGGCTTTGCCCGTTCGACCATCGGGCGCTTCGTCGGCCTCGCCTTCCTCTGCCAGTTCCTGGTGACGGGCGGCGTGTTGCTGTTCGTGCAGCAGGCCAGCCAGCGCACCGTCGTCGCCGCCGACCGGCAGGCGGTGGAGGATGCCCGCGACGACCTGCTCGCGCTTCACCGCAGCGGCGGGTCGGCCGCCCTGCGCGCGGAGATCGCCCGACGATTCCGCGCCATAGAGGGGGAACGCGCCGTGCTGCTGCTGACCGACGCGGCCGGGCGGCCGATCAGCGGCAATCTGGGCGCCTGGCCCGCCGGGCTGCGCGCCGACGGGCGCTGGCAGATCATGTCGCTCTACCGCACGGGCCGCGACGCGCCGGAGCCGATGGGCGTCATTCCCGTGAAGCTGGGGGACGGCGGGCAATTGCTGACCGGCATGGTGGTTTCCAACAGCCTGCAACTCACCCGCATCTATGAGGAGGCGCTGACCGTCGCCTTCGTCATGAGCCTGGTGCTGGCGCTGGGCATCGCGATCATGCTGGGCCGCATATTGGCGCGGCAGGTGTCCGACATCGCGGCGACCGCCAATGACGTTGCCGTGGGCGCGCTCGACCGACGGGTGCCGACCGACGGCAGCGGCGACGCCTTCGACCGGCTCGGCCAGTCGATCAACGCCATGCTGGAACGGATCGATGCGCTGGTGACGCAGCTTCGCATGATGACCGACGGCCTTGCCCACGACCTCAAATCCCCGGTGACGCGCCTCATTTCCGTGGTCGAGCAGGCCAGCGCCCAGACGCGGGACGACACCGCGCTGGATGCGCTGGAAAAGGTGCATCATGAAGCGCAGACGCTGCGTTCCATGCTGACCACCGCGCTGCTCATCAGCCGGACCGAGGCAGGCTTCGGCGGCGACCGGCGGCGCGATACCCAGGTCGCGGAACTGCTGCGCGACGTGGAAGAGATCTACGGTCCCCTGGTGGAGGATAGCGGCCTTGCGCTGGCCGTTTCCGCGCCTGACGCGCTGGTCTTTCCGCTCCATCGCGAACTGGTGAGCCAGTCGCTCGCCAATCTGGTCGAAAACGCGCTCTATTATGCGGAGGGCGGCGACCGCATCGAATTGAGCGCGGCGATCGAGAATGGCGACCTGCTGATCGCCGTGGCCGACAATGGCCCAGGCATCCCGGCGGAGAGCCGTGCTGCCGCCCTGAGGCGCTTCGGTCGGCTCGACCCGGCGCGGGGCAGGCCGGGATCGGGGCTGGGCCTGTCGCTGGTGGAGGCGGTGGCGCGGCTGCATCATGGCGGAGTGGCGCTGGCGGACAACGGCCCCGGCCTGAAAGTGCTGCTGACTCTGCGCCGATCCTGAAGAAAGCGCATCCCGGGCAACGACCTGAAGCGTGCAGTTCATCCGACCGCCGCCCGGGATGACAGCCGTTGTCCTGCCTGGAGAGTATGACAACGTTGTCTTTTTGCTCTAGCCCAGCGCCGATGGCCGATCAAGAAGATTTTTCACGGCGATGGGCATCGATCTGCCGATTGGAGCGCCATGGTTGCGATTCCGGCACGACCATGATGGCTTTGCCTGTCGATTGTCCGGGTAAACGTTGTTTCCTCGCTCCGCCTTCCATGGCAAGACCGGCTTATGACCGCTCCTCCTTCCGACCGGCATCGCTGATGCCCAGCATCCACGACGTCGCGGCCCTGGCCCGCGTATCGATCAAGACCGTGTCCCGCGTGGTCAACAAGGCGCCCAATGTCAGCGAGGAGCTGCGCGAACGGGTGACGGCGGCGATCCGCCAGCTTGGATACCGGCCCAACCAGTCGGCGCGGCGGCTGGCTGGGGGCCGGTCCTTCATGATCGCCTTCCTCTACAACAACCCCGCGCCTTCCTATAATGGCGGCATCCAGTCGGGCGCGGCGAACCGATGCCGGGATCTGGGCTATCACCTGGTGGTGGAGCCGATGCCGCTGGCGGGGGAGGAACGCTTCGCCATTCTCGACCGCCTGGTCGCGGCGCTGCGGCCCGACGGGGTCTTCCTGGTGCCGCCGCTGTCCGACGACGCGCAATTGCTCCAGCGCCTGTCCGAACTGAAGCTGCCCTGCGCCCGCATCGCCGGATCGGTGATGGCGGAGAGCTTCAACATCCCGACACCGGAACGGGCGGCGGGGCGGATGGTCGCGGATCATCTGATCGGTCTTGGCCATCGCCGCATCGGCGTGATCACCCCGCCCGCCAGCCACAAGGCGGCGATGCAGCGCGTCGAGGGCTTTCGCGACGGCATGATCGCGGCGAGCCTGCCCCTGGAGGAGGGGCTGTTCGTCGAAGGGGCCTTCGATTTCGAGTCGGGCATAAAGGCCGGCGAGCATTTGCTGACCCAGGGCCAGCGCCCCACCGCGATCTTCGCGACCAATGACGACATGGCGCTCGGCGCGCTGACGGTGGCGCACCGGCTGAAGCTGCGCGTGCCGGAGGATCTGTCGGTGGTCGGCTTCGACGACACGCCCGCCGGCCTTACGGCCTGGCCGCCCCTCACCACCGTCAGCCAGCCGCTGGAGGCGATGGGCAGCGCCGTGATCGACGCGCTGGCGGGGGGCGCGGCCGACACGCCGCACTTCAGCTTCAGGCTGGTGCAGCGGGACAGTTCCGGACCGGCGCCGGCATGACGCATGGCGCGACGGGAGATGGGGCAATAATATCGGTGGCCATGCTGGCGCCGATTGTCGCCGCATCCGATCAGTCGCCGCATCCGATCAGTTCAGCGCCAGCCCCCTGATCAGCGCCAGGACGCTGCCCAGCGTGGACACGTCGGGCGTGCGCATGCGGTCGCCGGCAAACTGGAAATGTGTAAGCGCAACCTGCTGCTGGGGCGAAAGGAGGATCTTTGCCCCGACGACGCGATCCGTGATCCGCGCGATGATCGCCGGAACCTCCCCCAATTCCCTGATGGAAATCGTGCCCCTGTCGCCTATGCGCCAACCGCCTTCATTGGCAAAGGCCACGCCGCTGGAGGAAATGTCGAGCAGCCGGACCGGGGTGGCGCTGTCCCCTGCGTTGAAAAGCGCCGTTCCGCTGATGGGGGCGCGTTCTTCCGCCCTTCGGGGTTTTTCGATGCAGACGATGATCGCGATGATGCAGACAAGGACGTTGTATATGCTCCAGAACGCCACGACGTCTTTCTGTTCGGAGAAGAAGGTGGGCGCCAGCGGCGAGCCATAGCTGAACAGCATCCCGCCCGCCGTCAGCAGCAGGACGACCGCAAAGCGCGAAAGCAATTTCCAGTGGATCACCGTCCGGGAACGGTCGCCGCCCTTGTTGGTCACCTTGAACGGACGTTCCCCGGGGAACAGCAGGGTGTGGCAGGATGCCGCCACAATCTCTGGCGCGACCAGCAACTGGGACGTGTCCGTCAACAGCGGCAGGATGCGGCCGTTGGAATACCAGCTGATGGCAAAGGCTTCCACCAGGATCCTGGGCAGCAGGAAAGTCGCAAGCTCGCCGATCGGCGCGTCCATGACGGTAAGGCCCGTCAACCAATAGAGGATCGGCACCAGCAAACAGGCGAGGCGAAAGGGAAAGCTGCCCATCCAGTAGAGCAGGGTTTCCATCAGGCTCATCCTGTCGATCCAGTTCAGCCCCTTGCGCGAAAACAGGCCGTCGGCGCTGCGCATGATCTGCATCGCGCCGATGCACCAGCGGATGCGCTGGGTGCAATATTCGCCGATTCCCTCCGGCGCGAGGCCAAGGCTGAGCTTTTCGTTCAGATAGGCGGTGACGAAGCCATGCTCCTTCATGCGGATCGACAGCAGCATGTCTTCGGTAATGCTGTCGGTAGGGAAGCCGCCAATCCGGGCAAGCGCGCCGGTGCGGACGACCGACGATGTCCCACAGGAAAAAGCCGTGCCCCATCCGTCCTTGGCGGGCAGCAAAGTGTCGAAGAAGAATCGCTGCTCGTCGGGCAGGTCCAGATGCCCCTTGATCCTGTGCTGCAATGGATCGGGGTTGAAGAAGTGCTGCGGCGTCTGCACCACCCCCACGGCGGGATCCTGGAACAGCGCCAGGCAATGGGACATGAAATTGGGCAGCGCGACGAAATCCGCATCCAATATGGCGACGAAATCCGGCATCTCGCCGCGCGTCGCCAGGGTCGTCATGCCCGCATTCATATTGCCGGCCTTGGCATGAACATTGTCCGGGCGCGTCAGCCATTCCACCTGGCGGCGGCGGCACAGCGCCTCCACCTCCGGCCGGCGGCCATCGTCCAGCAGGTAGACCTTCGCTGGATAGTTCTGGTTGAGCGCGCCGGTGATCGTGCGGTCGAGAATGCCTATATCTTCATTATAGGTGCAGATGAAGATCGCCGCGCTGGGCCTGTTGGCGTGCAGCCAGCGTATGTTGCTGCTGACGTCCTTCAGGCGGTCGCGCCTTCGCGTCAGCACGACCAGGACCAGCACCCCGCCCAGCGTGGAGCAGACCTCCAGCATGAAGAAGCCGGCGGAGAGCAGCGCGGAAACCGGCCTGTCCAGATCGAGCGTGGCGAGCAGGCGCCATATCATGTAGATCAGGATCGATCCGATCGCGGCGCCGCTGACGATCAGCCGATGCAGGCGGTTGGCTGGGTCGAGTTGCGGAAACACCAGCAGGCAAAGGCCCAGGGTGGCGAGGCCCCAGAAATAGGAGGGGATCTCGACGATGTTCATGGCCGCGTTACAGCACCACCCGGCCCGCCGTGCCGACCGGGCACTGCTTCCGGCCTTGCGCATCCAGCATGATCCGCGCGCCGATCAGATATTCGCCCGCGGCAGGATTGGGAATGTGGCTGGTGACGCGGAGCTGGGAAGGATCGCCCACCCCCATGTTGACGATGGCGCCCGGCCAGCGATCGCCGTTCGAAAATGCGACGAACGTCACGGGCGCGCCGATGTTGAGCTTGCTGTAGGCGCTGCGGCCAACGGTGAAATAGGCGAAGAAGGACGAACAGTCCGCGAGCATGTAGATCGGATCGCCTTCACGCAGCGATTCCCCGGGGGCAGCGACCTTCGCCCACACCCGTCCGTTGACGCTCGCCTGCAACGGAAGCTGCAACCGCCGCATGGCGCCGGCCTTGCCGCCGTCGCTCAGCTTTTGCGCGTTGGCGAGCGCTGCGGCGAGATTCTCCCTCTCGCCCCGCAGTTCGCTCATGGCAAGGTTGAGATCGCTCAGGCGCTGGGTCGAATATTGGACGTTGCTGTAGCCGTTGTTGAGGAACAGGCCTCGACCCGCGGCGCGCGCCTCGATCAGGTTTGTGCGTCGGCGCGCCATCGCCGCATTCTGCTCTGCCAGGGCGGCGCGCTGATCCTGTTCTGCCCTTTGAAGTCCGGCCGCGCTGATAAAGCCCCGCTCGGCAAGAGACCGGGCGCGTTCCAACTGCTTCTGCGCAAAGGCCAGCCGCGCTTGCGCGGCGGACAGTTGGGCGGAGCTTTCGTCCGCGACGGCATCCATCTGCACCAGCTTTTCAGATCGATAGATGCCCGATTCACTGCGGATGCGGGCGGCGTCCGCCGCAAGAGCGGCCATTCGGCCGTCGATGCTGACCAGTTTCGTGCGGATCTGATCCACATCTTCCGATCCGGCGCGGACAGCCGCCGACAGGCCGACCGGAGCGGCAAAGCTGCCCAGCAGCTGGTTCCGCGTCACGCGGTCCCCGACATTCGCGCCAAGCCGGTCGACTTCGCCGGAGATTGGAGCCCTGACGACACCTATATCCGCCACCAATGTGGTATTGTAACCGGCTGTGAAGATAAAGCTGCGCACCAGCACGGCGAAGGCCATCACCAACAGAACGCCGCCGACCAGCATCCTGCGCGGCAGACGGAACCATTGTCGCTTCGGGCTTTGTGGTAGCTGCAGTTCCTGTGCATCATCGGTTGAAAATTTTGCTTCTACGCTCATTTCGCCCTCGACCTTTTCGGCGAATCATACGCAGATATGGTTAAGGAAAATTGGAGGCCGACATCGGCGGTAACAGCGACGCTATGGAGGGCGACGCCCTGTCCATTCAGGGGCTGAACTGGCGGAGGGAGGGTTCATAACCGCAAATAAAACGGTGGAAATCCATGCCTCCACAGGAGCTGCTCGATGACGCATGAACATCACCATCATCATGATCAGGCGGATGTTTCCGGCGGGCCTCAGGCCAGGGATCCGGTCTGCGGGATGTCGGTCGATCCCGTGAAGACGCCGCATCATGCGGATCATGCCGGGATGACCTATCATTTCTGCAGCGCAAGCTGCCAGTCCAAGTTCGTATCCGACCCCGAACGCTATCTCGGTCCCCCAGCGCCGCAGGCCGCTGTTTCGCCGGGGACGATCTGGACCTGTCCGATGCATCCGGAGGTCCGTCAGGATCATCCGGGCGCCTGCCCGATCTGCGGCATGGCGCTGGAGCCCGCCACGATCACCGCCGAAAGCGGGCCAAGTCCCGAACTGCGCGACATGTCCCGCCGTTTCTGGATCGGACTTGCGCTGGCCCTGCCGGTGTTCCTGCTGGAGATGGGCGGGCATGTCTTCCCTGCTCTCCACCATCTGGTGCCGATGAAGGTCTCGACCTGGATTCAACTGGTGCTGGCGACGCCGGTGGTGCTGTGGGCGGGCTGGCCCTTCTTCGAGCGCGGCTGGGCGTCGCTCAGGAGCCGCAACCTCAACATGTTCACGCTGATCGCGATGGGCACCGGGGTCGCCTGGGTCTACAGCATGGTCGCGGCGCTTGCGCCGGGCATCTTCCCGCCCGCCTTCCGGGGAGCGGACGGCAGCGTCGCCATCTATTTCGAGGCGGCGGCGGTGATCACGGTGCTGGTCCTGCTGGGGCAGGTGCTGGAGCTTCGCGCGCGAGAGCGCACTTCGGGCGCGATCAAGGCGCTGCTCAACCTCGCCCCCAAGACGGCGCGCCGGATCGGGCCGGACGGCACCGACGAAGAGATCGGCCTGGATCTCGTCGCCGTCGGAGACCGATTGCGCGTCCGCCCTGGCGAGAAGGTGCCGGTCGATGCCGTCGTCGCCGACGGCCGGTCCTCGCTCGACGAGTCGATGGTGACGGGAGAATCCATGCCGGTCACCAAGGCGGCGGGCGACAAGGTGATCGGCGGCACGCTCAACCAGACCGGCGCTCTCGTCATCGTCGCCGAGAAGGTCGGGCGCGATACGATGCTGGCGCGTATCGTCCAGATGGTGGCCGAGGCCCAGCGGTCGCGCGCGCCAATCCAGCGCATGGCCGACCAGGTTTCGGGCTGGTTCGTGCCGGTCGTGATCGGCATCGCCCTGCTCGCCTTCGTCGGCTGGGGCATCTGGGGGCCGGAGCCGCGCTTCGCCTATGGTCTGGTCGCGGCCGTCGCGGTGCTGATCATCGCCTGCCCCTGCGCCCTGGGTCTGGCGACGCCGATGTCGATCATGGTCGGCGTCGGGCGCGGCGCGGGGCTCGGCGTGCTGATCAAGAATGCCGAGGCGCTGGAGCATATGGAGAAGGTCGACACGCTGGTCGTCGACAAGACCGGCACCCTCACCGAAGGGCGTCCCGCCGTGACCGGGATCGTGCCCGCAACCGGCTTCGATGATGGGCAAGTCCTGCGGCTGGCGGCGGCGGTGGAGCGCGCATCGGAGCATCCGCTGGCCCTCGCCATCGTCGAGGCCGCCAGGGCGCGGGGGCTCGAGCTGCCTGAGGTCGCCGACTTCGACTCGCCCACCGGACGAGGCGCGCTTGGTACTGTCGAGGGCAAGCGGATCGTGCTGGGGAATGCGGTGTTTCTCAAGGACCAGGGCATCGACCCCTCCGAACTGAGCGAGCAGGCGGATGACCTTCGCCGCACGGGCGCTACGGCTATCTTCATCGGCGTCGACGGCAAAGTCGCGGGCGCCTTCGCAATCGCCGATCCGGTAAAGGAAACGACGCCGCAGGCGCTTGCGGCACTGCGGCAGGAAGGCATCCGGGTCGTGATGCTGACGGGCGACAACCGGACGACGGCCGAGGCGGTCGCGGCGAAACTGGGGATCGAAGAGGTCGAGGCCGAAGTCCTGCCCGACCAGAAGAGCGCGGTCGTCGCGAAATTCAAGAAGGAAGGCCGCGTCGTGGCGATGGCCGGGGACGGCGTCAACGACGCGCCGGCCCTGGCCGCCGCCGATGTGGGCATCGCCATGGGTTCAGGCACCGATGTGGCGATTGAGAGCGCGGGCGTCACCCTGCTCAAGGGCGACCTCAACGGCATCGTCCGGGCGCGGCGCCTGTCGCAGACGACCATGTCCAACATCCGCCAGAATCTGGTGTTCGCCTTCATCTACAATGCGGCGGGGATACCGGTCGCGGCCGGCCTGCTCTACCCGATCTTCGGCATCCTGCTGTCCCCGATGATCGCCGCCGCCGCGATGGCGCTGTCCTCCGTCAGCGTGGTCGCCAATGCGCTCCGGCTCAACCGGCAGCCGCTGTGAACGCCCACCGCCCCAGTTTCGAGGGCGGAAGCATCTCCGCCTCCCACAGGGTCGGCAAGCCCGTGGCGCTCAAGGCTTGACGGTATTGGACAGCGGCAGGCTTCGGATTTATTCAGACCTCCTGTCATCGGGGTAAAGAGCCATGTGGAAGGTCGCCATCGCAATCAGCCTCGCGCTGACGGGTGCCGCAACCATGGCCGCGGCCGGGAATGCTGGAGATGTATCCCGAGGGCGTGAACTGGCCGAGCGGCGTTGCGCGAGTTGCCATGCCATCGGCGAGGCCGGCAACAGCCCCGACCCGCTCGCGCCGCCCTTCCGGAATCTTTATCGACAATATCCTGTCGATGCTTTGCGGCCGGCATTGCTCAAGGGGCTGGAGGTCGGTCACCGGAATATGCCCCGTTTTGTCCTGTCAGCCCAGGAAGTGACGGACATCATCGCATTCCTCCATGACCTCGACCCATGCGGCAAGCCGTCGTCGGATGACGAAGCCATGGCGAGATGTTTCGCGCCCGCAGAATGAGGGAGAGCGAAGGATCAGGGGCTGATATTTTTCTGCCAGCCTTTCATGCCTTCGCACAGCAAGAGCAGCAGGACAGGCAGCAAGATCAGGAACAGCAAATCTGCTGGATCTGGCTGGGAGAAGTGGAGCAGGCGGCGCAGCGGCTCCAGGGTTAGGATCAATCCGCACGCTGCCAGCACGGCAGCCGCCATGTAGCGCAGCGACGCATTGTCACGCCAGAGCGCACGGGTCAGCGACGTGCTGAAGGATCGGTTCACCAGCACCAGCGTCATGATGGAAGCAACCAGCCCGAAGAACAGGACGGTCCTCACTCGATCGGGTGCAAAGCCCCAATATGTCATGGCGATGTGAAGCCCCAGCAGCAGCGCGAAGGCGATGCCGCCGTAAAGAACGCTTGGGACGATGAGGTCCATGGAAAAGAGGCGTTTGGCGGGATTGCGCGGAGGTCGTCGCATGATGTGTTGTTCTGCGCGCTCGGCTTCGAAGACGAGCGCGCAGACAGGATCGATGATCATTTCGAGCAGGGCGATCTGGATCGGACCCAGCACCAGCGGCAGGCCCATCAGCAGCGGGGAAAGGGCAAGCCCCGCAATCGGGACATGCACGGCGAAGATGAAGCCGATGGCCTTGCGGATATTGTCGTAGATGCGGCGGCCAAGGCGGATGGCGACGACGATGGCGCCGAAATCATCCTCCACCAGGACGATGGCTGCTGCCTCGCGCGCCACATCCGTGCCGCGCTTGCCCATGGCGATGCCGATATGCGCCGCCTTGAGCGCAGGCGCATCGTTCACCCCGTCGCCGGTCATCGCGACGACCTCTCCCGCGGCCTTGAGCGCGGAGACGATGCGCAGCTTCTGTTCGGGCATGATGCGGGCGAAAATGGTCACCTCCTTCGCCTGCTCGGCCAGTTCGGTATCCGATAGCGCGCTGACCTGATCGCCGGTCATGACTCCGTCCGAAGCGATTCCCGCCTGCGCTGCGATCGCCTGGGCCGTGGCGGGATAGTCGCCGGTGATCATCACCACCCGGACACCAGCGGCGGCGCATTGCGCTATCGCTTCGGGAACCCCCGCCCGCAGCGGATCGGACAGGCCGACCAGCCCGAGCAGCGAAAAGTCATGCGCTTCATGCCCCTTGTCCCGATCCTCCGGCGCGATCGTCGCGCTGGCCACCCCCAGCACGCGAATGCCCCGGGCCGCCATGGCGCGGACGGCCTGATCAACCACCTGATGCGCTGCGGCATCCAGCCGGCAAAGTCGGGCTATGGCTTCCGGCGCGCCCTTGGCGGCTACGGCCAGCGTTCCTTCCGCGCCTGTCCGCCACAGATTGGACATAGCCAGCAGATCGGGCCGAAGCCCATTGGTGTGAACCAGTTGCCATCCTTCCCGCATCGGAACGCGGGCGTCCCTCGCGGCACTGTGGAAGGCAACCTCCATCGGATCGACCGGCACCGGGGCGCTGGCCAGCGCCGCGGTTTCGATCAGGGCATGGAATTCGGGCAAGACCAATCCGTCGCCCAGCGGCACCGTTTCCCCTGACGGGAGCCACAGTTCCGTGACTGTCATGCGGTTCTGCGTCAGCGTCCCGGTCTTGTCAGTGCATAGCGCCGTCGCGGCGCCCAGAGCCTCGACGGCGGACGCGCGGCGCGTGAGCACGCCAACCTGCGCGATGCGCCACGCGCCCATGGCGAGGAAGATGGTGAGGACCACGGGGAATTCTTCGGGCAGCAAGGACATGGCTGTCGCGATCCCGGCAAGCAGCGCAGCCATCCAGTCGCCGCGCAAGCCGCCATAGAGCAGGACCACCAGCAGCGCGACAGCCACGCCGCCGATGGCGCAAAGGCCGACAATCCGCGCGGTTTCCTTCTGGAGATGCGAGACTTCCGCTTCCAACGTCTCCAAAAACCGTCCGACCTGACCGATGCGGCTGCGCAGGCCAGTGGCGCTCACCCGCGCAATGCCGCGCCCATGCGTGATGACGGCGCCCGAAAAAAGATAAGGCGTATCGTCGCCGCCTGGTTCGGCCCGATCCGGTTCGCCGGTTCGGGCGGCACGCTTGCGAACCGGAACCGCCTCCCCGGTCAGCAGCGATTCGTCCGCCTCCATCTCCTGCGCCTCGATCACCAGCGCATCGGCCGCGACGCGATCACCCGCTTCCAGCACCAGCATATCGCCATGCACGACCTCAGGGCCGGGGACGCGCACGGTTTCGTTATCGCGGATGACCAGCGCGCGCGGTGCCGACAGGTCGCGAAGCGCCTCCAGCGTGCGTTCCGTCCGCGCTTCCTGGACGATGGTGATAAGGATGGACAGACCCGCAAAGCCGAGCAGGACCGACGCTTCCGTCCTGTCACCAAGCAGCAGATAGATGATCCCGGCTGCCAGCAGCATGGCGAACATGGGTTCGCGCAGCACTTCCGCCGCGATCCGCAGCGGCGTCCTCCGGTTCGGGCGGGGCAGCTCGTTGGGACCATCCTCGGCCAGCCGCTCCCGCGCCTGCGAAGCGGAGAGACCGGCATGATCAAGCTGCTTCCCTATCCTCACCACGCCTTGTCTCCCCGGCAAAACGACCGGCAGGCAGCGTCACGCGCCGGCCTGTCAACCGGCGGAAGATCGATATGCCCCCGGTTGCCGTCCATCCGGATATCTACGGACTGTTCCGGCTGTGATATCATCCATGGGTCAAGAAGAGGCGACAAGACCATCGTCATCGGCTGGAGACAAGGCGGTTTCCGGGCAGCCACGCCTCTGCTCACAGGTTGCGGAATCAAGCTCTGGCCGTGAAAGGCTCAGCAAGAGCGCCGCAGCGATCGGGAGAGTAAGGAGATGGCGCGGTTGAGGGGCAAGAATGGATCGTCCGCAATCAGGCAGCTTGAAGCGGCGGACCCATGGCGCCAGGCCAGGTGGACGCCGTTTGCATACTATCCATGCATGTCGTGACCAGAGGCGCTGAATATCGCCCCTGATCCACGAAGATGTCTCAACGCGGCGAATGATTAACCTTTTTTGAAGGCGTTCCGGTCACATTTGGGCTATGGGTCAACCTGCCGTAGACATATCGGGTCGAGCAAGGCTTAGCTGCCGACTCCGGGCGGCGCAGTGGCTCTTTAAGCCGACGAATGACGTCGACGATGCCGGCCGCGAGTTTTTGTTAGCGCAACTTCTCACCACGCCGCTGGCCGCGCTGATGGGATCCTTTTGCGCGCTGACCATCGAACTGGTTGCATGGCATCGCAGCGGACAGCCGATCTACTGGTTGTTCATCGCAGGCGAGGTGGCGGTTGCTGCCTGTAGAGTGATCGAATGGCAAGGTCGGGGCCAGCGTAGCTCGACTCACCTGCCGACAATTGACAGGTCCGTTCTTTTGTCCGTCCTATGGTGCACCTTGCAGGGCCTGCTTGCATTCACGATCATTTCCTCGGGGGATCTGGTTCTTAGCGTCCTTTCAGCGACGCTCGTTATGGCAATGATCGGACCGATCTGCGCCCGCAACTATGCCGCTCCGCGCTTTGCGTTCTTGCTCGTTCTACTTTGTGACATCCCGTTTGTGACCGGCGCAGTCACATCCGGCCAGCCATGGCTTCTCGTTATCCTCCCAATCACACCACCATTTTTGCTGGGTGCAATGCAGATCATCATGACCTTTCATCGATCGATGTTGGAGACCCTGGCAGCGCAGGCCCACGCCCGCCATCTGGCCGAGCACGACTGGCTTACCGGCGTCCTCAACCGACAAGGGATGGATCAAGCCCTCAGTCGGATAGTTCCTGATGCGGAGCGGCAGATGGCGCTTATCAGCATCGACCTCGATGGCTTCAAGGAGGTGAATGACCGGTTCGGGCATGGTGCTGGCGATCTCCTGCTCACCCAGGTGGCACGTCGACTGCGCGACGCACTCGGGGACGATGATTTGCTCGCGCGCATGGGAGGCGACGAATTCATGGTTGTGGTGCGGGGAATGGTGCCAGACCAAGTCGCCCCACTTGCCGACCGACTGATTGCTGCCATTTCTCGCCACGCATACGAAACCGGCCAGAGCGTGCCAGCCCGGGTAGGCGCCAGTATCGGCTTCGCGTGTCTGCCCGAAGACGCCGCAAATACCGTGGAACTGCGGCTTAGGGCAGACGAAGCTCTTTACGCCGCCAAGGATGCAGGAAAAGGCGTCGGAAGACGCTACGGTAGACTTGCCGCCGCGGCACCGCCCCTGGCTCAGACAGCTTAGAGGCGCTATTCTCCCGGCCGGAGCGGAAGAGTGCTGGGCGGCCCGGTACGGCCAAGCTATCCATGGCCAAGTTGCGCAAGCTAGCTATCCCCGGCATCCTAGAGCCCAGCCAGACGACGGCGATGATCCAGCAAGTGTAGGTTCATGGCATTTCGATCCCTTCAGTAAAATCCATCGAGCCTGAGCGCCGAGATCAAGCTGAGCCGGCTAGCGAACCATCTGCACCTGCGGATCCAAAATCGTCAGCTGAACGGCCGCAAAAGGGTCGGCCGCAGAAGCCGCTGCTATGCTGCACGTTGGTGATCGCCCGCATCGGCGCCTCGCTTTCGCGGTAGCCCGAGGCATAGGCCCAATCGAGTACGGTACCGATCCGCTGACGGACCCGCCGCGCCGTCTCCGGCTTGGCAAGCCAGATGTCGGAGAGCAGATCTAATAGGTCACAGTCACAATCATCGTGTCGCTATAGCTGCCTGCGGAGACATTCTGCCTTGCGGGTAGCCTAGCGTACACCGTCATCGTATCGGTAAAGTTCAATAGCGCGGCGAAATTGCGAGTGACGCGCGTCGATCCGCCCGTGCCGTCGCCCCAAATCTGGGTCCGGGCGGCATCCGTGTAGAGATTATAGGCGAGACTGTCTGTACCCCGCCTTAGCCTTCGCTGCGAAAAGGCGCCTGAACCGCCGGCGCTCAGATCGACCGTGAACGACCCCGCGAGCGCAAGCAGCAAAGTGCAGTTGACCTGCACGGTCCCCGTCACGTCACTAGGAGTGGAGGAAAGAGGATTGTAGTTGCCGAAACTGACCCCGGAGGCGGTAACCGTGCAGGAACAGCCCGCAAGGCCATTGCACGCCGCCTCCGCCGGGGTGGGAACCGACAGGGCGACAAACGGCGCGAACAGCCACCTTACCCTTCTCATCGCGCATCACCGTGATGGCAGACGACAGGGCCGATCCGTGGCAGGGTCTCACCCGCCTTTGCGGCCGGCAAGGTGACCTGACATTCCCCCTGACCGATATCGATTTTCAGCGTGGTCCCCGGCTTGAAGTCAGGCAGGAATATTTCGCCTTGCTGGCCAACGAACAGCTGGCTTCCGTCGCTCGCCATGACGTGCGCTCCCGGTTCGACCGGCTGACCGTTCGCCATGGTAACAATGACGGTGGCGGGGTTCCGCCGTTCGATGGAGAAGCGCGCAGCCACCGCGCCCCGATACCGAGGCACCACGATCATGCGGTCATCGGGCATTTGCGTGTCTAACGGCAGATCGGACGGCGCCAGCGAAAGTCGATTGGCCTCATAAGGGCGAAGGTCAGGAATGATCGCGATTCCATTGGAGTTTGTCCGGGTGATCAGCCGGTTTTCCTGATAGATGCGGACATTGGCATGCCCCGGCACCTCCACCACACCAAGCCCGCCTTCGATCCGTCGCGTGGGGCGAATGCCGCCGCCGGCAATCAGCAAGCCGCCGCTGGCGAGCATGCGGACGCCCTCCTCACTCCCCTGACGGGCCACTTCCAGGCTGACTTCGCCGACATCCCCGCGCCATCGCGCTTCCGCCTGCTGCCGGTCGCTGTCACCTGTGCCTGCCGATAGGCGATAGCCCCAGCCTCCCTCCATCGGGGGCGTCTGCCGCAGCTCCGCCAGCTGGTTGCGGCGGTCCGCCTGAACATAGCCACTGCTGCGCTGACCCAGCGGAAGAGTCAGTCCAAGGCCGAACAAAGTCTGATGTCCCGCGTCTCGCAGGTCGCTGCGGATCGCATAAAGGTTCAGAAAGGCGCGGCTGCCCAGCGACAGGCTATAGTTGGCGGAGGCGATCTTGGCCCCGTTGCCATCGCCGTAGCGAAGGTCTGTCCAGGTCAGCGCGACGCTGCCGCCGCCCAGTGACACGCCGGCCGATGCCTGCATCTGTTTGGCGATGCGGTCCTGATCGCGATCAATGCCGAGCTGGTCGAAGCGGCGCGACGCGCGCTGATAGCTGACCGCCACATTCCAGGCGGGCGACACACGGCTGTAGAAAAGGCGATACATCCCACCTCGCCCATCCCCTCCTTGCGATCCCGCGACTACCAGGCCGAATTCGCCCACAGGCGCCCAGACCATTGTGACGCCAGCCCCCGCCATGCGCACGTCTTTGCTAAGCTCTGCTCGCCCATCGGCCGTCAACCAATCCGCTATACCCCGTCGGTATGTGCCCGCGACGAAAGGATTGCGGTAGGCGAAGCTGCGGATGCCATAATCCTGTCGCTCGGCTCCCGCTTCCAGCGACCAGGCCGCAAGGCCTCGTGCGAGCAGCCGGGGGCTGACATAATAGCTGGTCCTTACCCGTCGTTCGACCCCCAGCGCGTCTTGCAGCACGATCGTGACTTCGCCTGCCCCCGTGACCAGCGGCGCCTGGTTAATCGAAAAGGGTCCCTGATCGACCTGGCCCTGGTAGCGGGATGCGTTGTTGACCAGTAGTTCGACATTGGAAGGAACGGCAGTACGTCCGGCAAAAGAAGGCGTTGGAAAGGTAATAAGGTTGGGCTGTAAACTGAAATCCGTGCCGAAACGCACACCCCCGAAGCGAACCTGCCGCGACCAATCCGGCGCCGCTGTCACCGTGTCGCCCACGACGAACCTGGCAAGGCCCGAAAGATCGTCACGCAGATAATAGCTCTCCAGCCGAACCACATCGCCTGTGCCCAAACCCTGTCCGAAGCCCATGGTGGTTGCCAGTAGCCCCCAGTCGTCGGACATCCCGGTCTCGACAAATCCACTTCCGTTCAGTCCACGCTGATAATTCAGAGAAACATCATAGTTAAGGAAAGCGGCAAGGGCACCCTCCGTCGGCGGGAGCCGATCATTGGATGCGGACAGCTTTTGACCTTCGAAAAAATCCGTCGGCACGTTCAATTCCAACCGTTGCCGCGCACTGTCGAACCCGGCGGAAATGGCGGGCGGCAGGGCGATGAATCTTTCTCCCTCGACCGTCACTGCTTCATCTGTGCCGATAGCGATTCGCAATCGGGAAAGATCGGCCGGTCGCATCAGCCAGCGCGCGTGTCGTCGCGCGACCAGATATTCGCCGGGACGCAGATCGCCGTTGACCGCCACTTCCACCAGCAACATTTCTGGTTCAGGTCCTGTCAAGGCTGGCGGGCGAGCGGGATCGGACTCTTGGCCAAAGACAGGGCCGGACAGAAGGCAGAGCGCGACCATGATCGGCTCAAGGGGTCGCTTCTTCATGGCGCGGCCCTTCTGCTACCAGGTCCGCGCTCATTTCGGCCTGATCGGTCATCGCGATGACGGTGAGCGCCTCTCCCGCGGCGACCGGCGCGCCGAGCGGCACAGTCACGCGCCGTTCTGATCCGGGCAGCAGATAGGTGGACATGTCCTGCCGGCCCACCTCTCGCCGATTGCGCTTCGTCAGGCTCAGCCGATTGATCTGGACATGCGCATTGCCGTCGTTCCGGATCGCAAGCGTGAGGTTGCGGTTGCCCGAAGGCCAAGCGCGCCAGGACAGGCGGCCGCTGGGACGCGAGGGGGGAACGAAGATCGGAATACTGACGCGCAGCAGGGTTTCGACCTGCCCGGGCAGGGCCGCGCGCATTCCAGGTATCTCTTCCAGAATGACGCGATAGCTTTTTTCCTGCGGGCCAATCCCTGTACGCAATCCGAAACGCGCGATCTGCGTGCCGCCAGCAGGAATTTCGAACTGCCCCGGATTGGCAAGCACCTCCCGAGTTTCCTCCAGCCGGTCTTCCTCGCCGTCCTGGCGCCAGCTATAGATGTGCAGTTGTACGCGAGTGGGCGTGTCACTGCTATTTGCGATCGTCATCGTCTGCACCGGCTCGTCTTGGGTCAGCAGCAGACGTACCGGGAAAATCTTCAGGCTTGCCGCACAAAGCGGAACTGCCGGAAACGAAGCGAGCAGGGCGGCAATCATTCCGCGCAAATTTTGGCCGATCACAGGCGTCAGTAATTCACGGTGACAGTGACAGTGTCGGCATAGCCTCCGGCGGGCACATTTTGGCCCGCGGGAATGCGCCCGTAAACGGTGAGCGCTGTCGGCAATATTGGCGCGGTGGTCGCGGGCGGCATATCCGTTCCCGGCGTGTTGCCCCATATATTGGTGCGGGCCGCTTCCCGGTAAAGCGCGTAGTTCAAGATGTTGGCGCCATTGACCATGCGGCGGGCCGTGACCGTTGCTCCGCTCGCTGCCCCGGCGTTCAAGCCTACTGTAAACGACGTCCCCACGGTGCACAGGACTGACAGGTTTGTCGTCGCATCCAGAGGCGTCGCAGAGGTCGGATCATAGTTGCCGAAATTAAGAGGGTTGGCACTGACCGCGCAGGCCGTCAGCACCGAAGCCGTTACCGGAAAAGTCGTCGTCGTGGTTGCGGCTTGGCCTGGAGATATGGCGCATAACGCAGCCATTGTGATCGCAGTCATCAAACGCTTGGCGCAATGGTCCATTCCAACCTCCCACTGTATCGAACGTCGATTTTTCGTGAAAATCAAACGCTTAACCTGTGGGAAGCGAACATCCGATTTTTGCAGATAGTCTGGCAACAAGCACAATTCGCCGCAAGCACGGAGGAATGGTTTTGAAAATTGATTCTCCTTTTCAATAGGTTGCCGACCAGTCGTTAAAACGTCACTTCTTGCATGAAAATCTGCAGGGGCGTTTCTGCTTCAACACCGGGAGGGGGTTTAGGACCAGGCAGAACAGGAGCCACCCCGACCCGCGTGACTCTGCTATTGAAATGCTCAACTGTGGCGCAGCGCACTCTCTCTAGCTCAATCGTACATGGCGTAACGACCCGTACGCTCACCTCCATGTTCAGTTTTTTATCAGCTGCCAATGCCGCGGTGGGCAAGGCCAAGAGACTGCCGACCAGCGGCGAAACCAGGAAGCGAATATTCATGAGCTCCAAAACGGATCAGCAGAATAGTTCTTAAACATGGTCGCGGACAATTGCTGTTAAGATCCTTCGTCGATCGCGTAATTTTTTCTTTGTCTCCACACACAGCCAGCTAAGGTATGGAACTTTCTGGAAGATCTCAAGTTTCAGTCGATAACGCCCTGCTCTTCAGACCATCGGCTCTCGACGGGGCGAGCCGCTAGGGAATTCCAGCCCTGTTCGGCCGATTTTTCCATTTTGCACCATGGTGAACAGGCGCGCGAGGCAGCCTCTTCTACAGCCAATCTTCAGTTAATCCATTGTAAATAAAGGATTTATTGTTGCTCCTGGCCCATATCAAGTGGTATTCATGAGTCGTTAGGCGATTGTGGCACGCGCCACCCTCGGGTGACGAAAACAGCCACGGCCCTCAGTGGGAGATGGTGGATGGACAAGCATGTCGAGATCCAGCAACGTGGATCGAAGCTTCCAGAGAAGACGGCTGTAACTGACCGGAACGCGGTCGTCTCCGTCCAACCCCAATCCGTCATAAAGGTCGTCGCTCCGCCCAATAGCGTTTCCTCCATGCTGCGCGAAGGCGATGACCTCATCATCCACTTCGCCGACGGATCTACCATCCGACTGGATGGCTATTTCGCCTGTCCCACTGAAGACATCAGCCAGCTGTTCGTCGCAGACCCGGCCAGTGCGGGCGAATGGCTGGTAAGCTTCACCGATGCCGCCTGCGGTCTTGCCACCGATGCCACGAGCCAGGCGCTGAGCTACGCCTACACGCCCATGGCCAGCGGTATTGGCGCAGCGGCGGCAGCGGGCGGCGGGATCAGCGACGGGCTGCTCGCTGGTCTCGGCGCGCTTGTTTTGGGGGGTGGCATCGCCGCAGCAGCGGGCGGCGGGGGTAGCAACAGAGGGCCTGCCGGGCCTGTCGATCAGACGCCTCCCGCCGCCCCGGCAATATCCCCCAGCAATGGGCGCTCCCTCTCCGGTACGGCGGAAGCGGGGGCAACCGTTCGCATCGATCTGGATGCAAATGGTTCCATCGACGCCAGCGTGACCGCCGACGCCAACGGCAATTGGACCTATACGCCGCCCAACCCCATCCCTAATGGCACCCGCATATCCGTCACGGCCGTGGACAGTGCCGGTAATATCTCCACACCCAGTCAGATCACGGTGGACGCAGCGGCTCCGGCCGCGCCGACGATCGACCCCACGGACGGAACCATGCTGAACGGTTCGGCCGAAGCCGGTTCGACCGTGAATATCGATCTCAATGGCGATGGCGCGCCCGATGCATCCGTTGTCGCGGGAACCGACGGACGCTGGGCCTACACCCCGACCACGCCGCTGGTGGACGGCACCACCGTCACGGTCACCGCCACGGATGCCGTCGGCAATGTCTCGCCGCCCACGTCCCTGACCCTGGATCTGAGCGCCCCGGCCGCGCCGGTCCTTGTCACGCTGACGGACGATGTCGGAGCGATCATCGGCGGTATCGCCAGCGGCGACGCGACCGACGACAGGCAGCCGACCCTTGGCGGCACCGCCGAGGCTGGAGCGAAGCTTTCCATCTATGACGGCAACGTGCTGCTGGGCGAGACGACGGCTGACGCCAATGGCGCCTGGAGCTTCACGCCGGCCGCCCCACTGGCCGAGGGTGCCCACATCATCAGCGTGACCGCGACTGATGCAGCGGGTAATATCAGCGCCGCTTCGTCCCCCTTTGCCTTTGCGGTCGATACGATCGCCCCTGCAGCCCCTGTCCTGGGACCAACCGACGGAACGACGATTTCCGGCACTGCCGAAATCGGTGCGACGATAGAGCTGGACACCGATGGGGACGGCATTGCCGATGCGACGACGACAGCCGACGCCAATGGTGAGTGGCGCATCATTCTGCCAACGTCGCTGGCGAACGGCACCCAGGTCAGCGCAACGGCGACGGATGCGGCAGGAAACCGGTCCGGTCCCGGCTCGGCCATCGTGGATACCGGCCTCGACACGACTCCTCCGGCCGTGCCGATCCTGGGCAGCGTCACGGACGATGTCGATCCGGCACAGGGTCCGCTCAGCAACGGCGGCGCGACCAACGACGTTCGGCCACTGTTGGCGGGCGGCGGCGTCGAAGCAGGCGCGACCATTTCCATTTATGACGGCGGCACGGTGATCGGCACGACAACGGCCGATGGCGCCGGTAACTGGACCTTCACTCCGACCGACGCCCTGGGTGAAGGCGCGCACAGCCTGACCGTGACGGCAACCGACGCCTTCGGCAATGAAAGCGACGCCTCTCCAGCCTTTGTGCTGACGGTCGATACCGTCGCGCCAGACACGCCTACGATCCGCCCGAGCAATGGCGCTGGATTGAGCGGCATGGCGGAGCCGGGGGCAACGATCAATCTGGATCTGAACGGCGACGGCACGGTCGATGTCACGGTCACAGCCGATGGAACGGGTGAGTGGCAATATGTCCCCGACGCCCGGCTGCCCGACGGTGCTACGGTCATCGTCACGGCAAGCGACCCCGCGGGCAACCTTTCCCCGCCAGCGTCGCGCGTGGTGGACGCTGACGTGCCGGTGGCGCCCGTCATCACCGGCATCGTCGACGATGTCGCGCCGATCATCGGCGGGCTGGCCAATGGCGCAAGCTCGAATGACGTCCAGCCGACCTTCAGCGGCACGGCGGAAGCAGGATCGACGGTCTATCTTTACGACAATGGCGCGCAGATCGGCACGGCGGCGGCCGATGGCAGCGGCAGCTGGACCTTCACGCCCGCTGCTCTGACCGATGGCGCGCACAGCTTTTCCGTCACGGCAACGGATGAAGCAGGCAATATCTCGGGTCCGTCATCCCCCTTCGTGATCACGGTGGACACCGCTGCCCCTGCCGCGCCCGCCATGAACCCTACGGACGGCAACACCATATCCGGCACGGCCGAGGCGGGGGCCATGATCGCCATCGACATCAATGGCGATGGAGCGGCCGACGCGACCACGACCGCCAACAGTGCGGGCGAATGGTCGGTCGGCCTTGGCACGCCACTGGGGAACGGCACCCTCGTCAGCGCGACGGCAAGCGACAGCGCGGGCAACAGTTCTGGACCTTCAACAGTAACCGTCACGACCGCGATCGACAGCACGCCGCCGCCCATTCCCACCTTCGACAGCGCAACGGACGATGTCGCCCCTGTCCTGTCCGCGCTGTCCAGCGGCGCGACCAGCAACGACACCCAGCCTTTGCTAGCGGGGAGCGGCGTGGAAGCGGGCGCAACCGTTTCCATCTACGATAATGGCGTGCTGCTGGGCAACGGCACCGTCGATGGGTCGGGCAACTGGACATTCACGCCGGGCGCGCCGCTGAGCGAGGGCGCGCACAGCCTGACAGTGACCGCGACGGACGGGTCGGGCAATGAAAGCGCGGCATCGGCCCCCTTCCTGCTGACGATCGATACCGCTGCCCCCGGCGCACCCACGATCAGCCCCAGCAACGGGGATGTGCTGACCGGCACGGCCGAAGCCGGCGCGACGATCAACATCGATCTGGATGGCAACGGGTCGGCGGACACCAGCGTCACCGCCGATCCATCAGGCAACTGGACCTTCGATCCGATCGGCGTGGTTCCAGACGGAACGACCGTGATCGTCACGGCCAGCGATGCGGCGGGCAATGTCTCCGGCCCGGCATCGACCGTTATCGACGCCATCGCACCGGCGGCACCCGCGATCACGGCCCTGACCGATGATCAGGGTGGATCAACGGGCGGAATCTCTCCCGGCGGTGCGACGGACGATGATCGGCCCGCCATCGCCGGAACGGCAGACATCGGCGCCACGGTCCTGCTGTTCGACAATGGCACGCAGATTGGCACAGCCGCCGTGGATGGTTCGGGGAACTGGGCTTTTACGCCCGCCATCGCCTTGCCGGACGGGCCGCATAGCTTCAGCGCCCGCGCGGTTGATGCTGCAGGCAATGTCAGCAGCCTGTCTGCTTCCTTCGCGATCACGATTGATACGGTTTCGCCCAATGCCGGCGCGATCACGGGCATCAGCGACAATCTGCCGGGAGCAATCGGCCCGATCCCGAACGGCAGCCTGACCAATGACACGCAGCCGACCCTATCAGGCACGGCGGACCCAGGCGAGAGCGTCACCATCATGGACAATGGAGTCGCGATCGGCACCGCCCCCGTCGATGGCCTGGGCGCATGGAGCTTCACGCCGCTCGCGCCGCTGAGCGATGGTGCGCACAGCTTCACTATCGTGACGGTGGATGCCGCCGGAAACGGCAGCAGCGCCTCAACCGCTTATGCGGTGACGATCGACAGCGCGGCCCCGGCTGCGCCCGTCATCGATGCCGCGACAGACAATAGTGGATCGATCACCGGCACGGTCGCGGCCGGAGGCTCGACCGACGAAGTCCAGCCGATCTTGTCGGGAACGGTCGAGCCGGGATCCACCGTCGCCATCTTCAGCAACGGCACGCCAGCGGGCAACGCGTCGGTCGATCCGGCGGGCAACTGGACCTTCACGCCGGCACTGCCGCTGGGGGACGGCACCTATAATTTCACCGCTGTCGCCACCGATCCGGCAGGCAACAGCAGTGGCCTGTCCTCAGCCTTTACCATCACCATCGACACGGCTGCGCCCACCCTGCCGATCATCACCCAGGCCAGCGACGATGTGGGCGGCGCGCCGACTCCCATTGCTCCCGGCGGCCTGACGGACGACGCCTTGCCGGTCCTGTCGGGCACGACCGAGGCGCTTGCCACGGTCACCATCTTCGACAATGGCACCGCGATCGGCACCACGACGGCGGACGGTTCGGGCAACTGGACTTTTACCCCCGGCTCCCCTCTGGCACTGGGCGCCCATAGCATCACGGCCTCGGCAATCGATGCGGTTGGCAATGAAAGCCTTCAGGGAGCGCCGTTCAGCTTCACGCTGATCGCAGTGGCAGGCGGCATTCCCGTCATCGGCGGCGTGAGCGACGATGTCGGCGCCGTAAACGGACCCGTCCTGAACGGCGGCCTGACGGACGATGCCACGCCTACGCTCAGCGGAACGGGACCGGCCAGCACCACGCTCGCCATATTCGACAATGGCACGCAGATCGGCACCGCTTCCACCGACGGATCGGGCGCGTGGACCTTCACGCCCACCACCGCCCTGACCGACGGCACCCATGATCTCACCGCGGCCGAAGCGCTGGGCGGTGGCACGTTCGGGCCTGCGTCGGGCGCGTTCACCATCAATGTCGACACCGCCGCTCCGGCTGCTCCTGCCATCACGGTGGCGATCGACGATGTGGCAGCGTTCACCGGCAGCATCACGGACGGGGGCCTCACCAACGATAGCGCGCCCGAGATTCGAGGCACAGGCGAAATAGGCGCGACGGTGACGCTGTTCGACAATGGCAGTCCTGTGGGCACGGCCGTGGTTGACGCCAGCGGCAACTGGAGCATATCTCCCGTCGGCCCGCTTGCCGAAGGGCTGCATAGCTTCACCGCGTCGGCGGCCGACGAGGCGGGCAATGCCGGCCCCCTTTCCACTGCCTTCACCCTGATGGTCGACCTCACTCCGCCGCCCGCGCCGACGATCACCGCTGTCACGGACGATGTCGCCCAACAGACCGGCACGGTCACAAATGGCGGCATCAACAATGACGTGTTGCCGCAAATCAGCGGGACGGCGATAGCCGGATCGACCGTCCAGATCTTCGACAATGGCGCGTTGCTGGGTACGACCGTTGCTGACGGCGGCGGTAACTGGAGCTTCACCCCCGGCGGGGCGCTGGCGAACGGATCGCATGGCTTCACCGTTGCCCAGCTTGACAGCGCCGGCAATGCCAGCAGCCTATCGCCAGTTTATTCCGTCACTATCGATACGGTCGCGCCGACCGCCGGTATCGCCATCACCACCCTTACCCAGGATACAGGCGTGGTCGGCGATTGGTCGACGCAGGACAGCTCCCCCACGATAGCGGGCACCCTGACCGCGCCCCTCAGCGCTGGTGAACGGGTGGAAATCCAGATCGATGGAGGCACCTGGGTTTCTGCGACGGCCAGCGGGACGAGCTGGTTCTACGGCCCCGGTACGCTTGCCGTCGGCCAGCATGGCGTCAATGTCCGCGTCATCGATTCCGCCGGGAATATAGGCGATGTGGAAGCGCAACAGTTCACGATCACCAACGTCAATCAGGCGCCGATCGTGCAGGCCAGCGGCACTTCCCTGCTGGGGCTGGTGGGGGCAGAAGCGCTGGGCCTGATCGATCTCAGCACCCAGTCCCTCACCGCCTACGATCCCAACAACAATCTGCGCAGCGTCGAGGTGCGTTTCGCACCCTTGCTGTCGGCCAATCTGGGCGCTTTCACATTGACGGCTTCCAACGCTCTGGCGGCTGAACTGGGCCTGCAGGTTTCCATTGCCAACAATCCCGGGCTGCTGGGCATCTTGGCGCCCTCCTCCGTCCTGACCGTCACGGCGCTCGATGGTGGGCCGATCAGCAATCAGGCCATCAATGAACTGCTGAACACGGTTCATTTCAATCAGGATCTGACGCTGCTCGGCCTTAACGTGCTGGATACGACGACGATCACCGCGACCGACATGAATGGGCTAACGGCCAGTTCGGCCACAGGCACGCTTGCCAATCTGAGCCTGCTGAACGCCAGTGGTTCAAGCGCCGTGCTGGAAGGCAATGCCAGCGCCAACACGATCAATGGCACGGCCGCGAACGAAAGGCTCTATGGCCATGGCGGCGCAGATACGCTGAACGGCAACGGCGGTAATGACCTTCTGCGCGGCGGAGCCGGTGCCGACACCCTTAATGGCGGGACGGGTAATGATGTGCTCGTCCATGACGCGGCCGATGCATCGATCGATGGCGGAACCGGCGTCGACACGCTGCTGATCGACAGCGGGACGGGGATGGTGCTGAACCTCGACGCCGTAAACAACATTCGCAATATCGAGCGGATCGACTTGGGTGTGGGCGATGCAGGGCGACAGATTACGCTGACGGAAGCCGGCATCATCCGCGCCACGGAGGCAAGCCATCAACTGATCGTCACAGGCGATCTCAACGACAGCGTCACCATGACTGGCGCAACCTTGCAGGGGCAGACGCTGATCAACGGGCAGGCCTTCGATCATTACGCCTTGGGCACCACCAACATCTATGTGGAGGACCCTGTAATGGTCGTTGTCTGAATATAGGATCTTCAGGGGAAAGGCCGACAAAGATCGGTCAATGACAAGGAGAAGCATGAAAAACGGTGCATGGCGTGCCAGCGCGCCCTTACTGTCGATGATGGCGGGACTGCCGGCTGCGGCGCAGGTCGCGCAGCCCTCTGTCGAGGACGTAGGCCAGGCCAGCATCGACATTGCTGGCGCCGTTGCGATGACGCTGGCCAGGCATCCGGAGATCGCGCGATCCAATGCGGCACTTGCGCGCGGTCAGGCCGATCTGGGCGCGGCCAAAAGCGCCTGGACGCCGCAATTGACCTATCAGGCCAATCTGGGGCCGAACATGTTTTCCCGATCAAGCGGTTCGGGGCTTAACGACAATATGGCCGGGCCCAGCCTCTATTTGCAGCAGCGCATATGGGATTTCGGTCGCGCGAAGGGGGAGATCGGCTATGCCCGCTCGACCGAGGAGCAGCGTCGGTATGAACTGGAATCGGTAGCGGATCAGCTTGCCGAACAGGCCGCTCTCGCCTTCCTCCAGGTGAAGCGGTTCGAGCTGCTTGGGCGGGAGGCCGCAAGACAGGTCGAGGCGCTGGAGCATCTGCGTGAATTGATCGGCCTTCGCGTTGATGCCGGGATTTCCGACAAATCCGACCTGATGCTTGCCAATGTTCGCGTGGACAGTGCGCGCGGGGATGCAATCCTGGCGGAATCGTCCCTCATCACCGCCCGCGCCGCGCTTGCCAATTTGACCGGGGCGATGCCGACTGTTTATCAGGACCCGAACCCGCAGATCGCCCGCTTCGGCGCAGCCGAGGAAGAGCCCGACTTTGCCTCTCTTCCGGCCATCGTCGCTGCGGACAAGGCCGAACAGGCCGCCGCCGCGCGAGTCGGCCAGGCCAAGGCGGAGCGCTACCCCCAACTGGGACTGCAACTGGGCTATACGCGCAACAACTACACATATAATGAAAGAAACAACGCCTTTTCGGCCCTCGTCACCGTCACAGGCGACCTCTACAAGCGCGGAACCCGTTATCAGGTCCGCGCGGCGGAGGAAGAACGCCGTGCCGCCCGATCAGCGCGCGACTCCGTGCTGCTGGATGCGCGAGGCCGGGCGCTGACGGCCCGGCAGGAAATACGCGGCGGTGCGTTGCGCATCGAAGCCTTCAGCCATCAGGAAAAGCAGGCGGAGGAAGCAAGCCGCATCTTCTTCGAGGAGTATAAGCTCGGCAAGCGCACCCTGACCGAACTGCTCAACACCCAGCTGGAAATCTATCGCGCGGCCAGCGCTCGCATCGTCGCCGAATATGACGTGCTGGCGGCGCGGATTCGTTTTGAAAATGTCCGTGGAACGTTGCGGCCCTCGCTCGGCCTTCCCGCGCGCCTGACCGAAGGAGAGGAAGAGCATGGCTGATTTCTCCGACGTCTCCGACAATCCCTGGGTCAGCGCCATTGCCAGACTGGCCACCCTGAAAGGCGTGCAGGTAACGAGCAGCGAGTTGATGACGCGGCTATACTGGTCGCCCGATGCCGACATGGAGCAGCTTCTGGTGCACGCCGCGCGCCTGTCCGGCATCCGCTTCGAAATCATCCAGATGGCGATCGACACGATCCCGGCCATGCTGCTGCCCGCCATTGTCGAACTACGCGACGGCCGGTCGGTGCTGCTCCTCTCGCGGGACGGGGACAGCGCCCGGATCACGATGCCCGCGCTTCGCCGCGATGCGCCGACGGACATATCGCTTGCCGAATTGCAGTTGCAGGCTACCGGCCGGATCGGCTTTGTCGAACCGCTTTCCACCAAATCGCGCGATGCCCGTCTTGACGAATTTCTGCGCAAGCCCAGCCGGTCGTGGCTCTGGGATGTGATCATGGGCGACAGGCGCGGCTATGGTGAGGTGATGATTGGATCACTGGTCGGCAACCTGCTGACTTTTGCCACATCGCTATTCGCGATGCAGGTATGGGACCGCGTCATTCCGGCGCAATCTCTGCCGACGCTCTGGGTGCTGGCGTTGGGTGCCGGCATGGCGCTGCTGCTTGAATTGATGCTTCGGACCGCCCGTGTCCAGCTCGTCGACCGGATCGGCCGCAGGGCGGACCTGGAGATCAGCGCGCGCGTCTTCGCCCGTGCCCTCGACATCCGCAACGACGCCCGCCCGCGCTCGACGGGCGCTCTCATCACCCAGCTGCGCGACATCGAACAGGTGCGGGAGATGCTGACTTCAACCACCGTTGGGGCGTTGATCGATTTGCCCTTCATCATCCTGTTCCTGGCGCTGTTCACCCTCCTCGCAGGTCCTTTGACCTTCGTTCTGATCGGCGCGGCGGCGCTGATCGTCATTCCGGGCATACTGCTGCAGCGGCCGCTGGCGCGCCTGGCTGGCGAAGGAATGCGCGAAGCGGCGCTTCGCAACGCCATATTGGTCGAATCCATAGAGCGCATCGATGAAATCAAGGCCGCCCAGGCCGAACCCCGTTTCCAGTCCATGTGGGAAAGGCTGACGCTCGCCAATACCAGGGTCGGCGCGGAGCAACGCTTCGTCGCCGCATTCTTCACCAACTGGACGCAGACGCTCCAGCAACTGGCCTATACCGTCGTGATCCTGGCCGGTGCCTTCCGCGTGATGAGCGGCGACATGACCATGGGCGCGGTCATCGCCTGCTCCATCCTCACCAGTCGCGCTCTCGTGCTGTTCGTGCCTTTTGGCCAGATCTTCACCCGCTGGCAGAATGCCAAGGTGGCACTGGCGGGACTGGATGACCTGCTTGCCAAGCCCGTCGATCACGACCCCGAACAGGGCCTGCTGCGCCGAAGCGGCCTGCGCGGTCATTATGAGGCAAGGGATCTGCGATTTGCCTATGATCCCGAATCCGCTCCCGCGCTGACGATCGACCGGCTGACGATCAGTGCCGGGGAACGGGTCGCCCTGCTGGGGCGTATCGGCGCGGGCAAATCGACGCTCCTGCGGCTGCTGGCGGGCCTTGCCCGTCCTACCGGCGGCGACCTGCTGCTGGACGGCACCGCCATGACATTGATCAATCCCGTCGATGTCAGGCGCGACACCGGTTATCTTGGCCAGGGCGCGCAACTGTTCCTGGGCACCATTCGGGAAAATCTGTTGATCGGAGCGCCGGGCGCGACTGACGACCAGATATTGGAGGCCCTGCGCGTGAGCGGGGGGCTGCCCCTGCTGCAAAGCCATCCCAAGGGACTGGACCTGTTACTGCAGGAGGGCGGCGCAGGCCTTTCCGGGGGACAGCGGCAGACCTTGCTGCTGGCGCGCGTTCTGCTGCGCAACAGCAACATCCTGCTGCTCGACGAGCCCACGGCCCCGCTCGACGAGATCAGCGAGCGTAACCTCGTCGCCCAACTGGGCGCCTGGCTGGTCGGCCGCACCCTGATTGTCACCACCAATCGTCCCGGCCTGCTGGAACTGGTCGACCGCATCATCGTCATCGATGGCGGCCGGGTCACGGTGGACGGCCCGAAGACGCAGGTTCTGGCACAGTTGCAAAGACCGCCTGTATCGCGGGCGGAGCAAAATCGATGACCGCCAACATCCATGCCAGCATCGATCCGCAAAAGGAAAGCCGCTGGCTCCGCCTGATCGGTGGCCTGCGCATCATTCCGCTGGTGTCAGCAGGGGTCATCGCCTTTTTCATCTGGAGCTATTTCGGCGTTCTGGATGAGGTTGCCGTGGGCCCGGGCAAGGTCACGCCGCCATCCCGTTCGCAGGTGATACAAAGTCTGGAAGGCGGCATCGTCAACGGCATATTCGTCCATGAAGGCGACATAGTGAAGCCGCGTCAGCAACTTGCGACGCTGGATCGCGCGCGCTTCAGCTCGATGCTCGGCGAAGCGGAGGCGAAGGCGCGCGCGCTGGAAGCCGCGGCCGCCCGGCTGGAGGCGGAAATCAATGGCGGCATGCCGCGCTTCAGTGCGGATGTGCAGGCCCTCCCCGCGCTTGTCGCGCGCGAAATGCAGCTCCTCCGGTCCCGCCGCGAAAATCTGGAGGTTGCCACTGCCAGTCTGCGTCAGTCACTTGCCCTGACGCGGCGGCAACTGGCGATGACGGAGCCGCTCGTGGATCTGGGCGCCGCGAACCGGGTCGAAATCATCCAGCTTCAGCGGCAGGAGAATGAACTGCAGGCCAAGCTCGATTCCCTGCGCAACCAATATGTGATCGACGCCAACGCGGAATATGCCAAGACCCGGTCCGAACTCGATGTCATCGACCAGGTCATCGGCGGACGCCGCGATCAGCTTAACCGCACCCGGTTGATCTCGCCGGTGCGCGGCATCGTCAAGAATCTGGAGGTCACGACAATTGGCGGCGTCATCCAGCCTGGCGGATCCCTGATGGAGATCGTTCCGCTGGAGGATGAACTGCTTGTCGAGGCGCGCATCAGCCCCCGCGACATTGCCTTCATCCGCCCCGGCCAGCCGGCCACGGTCAAGATCACCGCCTATGACCCATCCATCTATGGCACGCTGGACGGGACGGTAGATCGCATCTCCCCGGACACCTTGCAGGACGAGGTCAACCGCGAGCAGGTCTATTATCGCGTCTATGTCCGTACGCGCCACTCCAGCTTGCGCACGAAAGACGGGCGCGAACATGCAATCATGCCGGGCATGGTCGCCAATGTCGAAATCCGCACGGGACGCAAGACGGTGCTTCAATATCTGCTGAAACCCATCAACAAAGCGAAGGAAGCCATGCGAGAGCGTTAGGTCCCTCCGAGCTACTGTCCGCTCGGCACTGTATCGAAGACAAATCTCTGAGCTCATCCGATTACAACCGCACGAGAACAAATGAATGTGTGTCCCGATTTATTTCGGCCGCCATGCAGGAGGTGCATTCGAGGAGATGTCCGCTTCAGCTGACGTGAACTCAAAGCTAACGGCAAGAAGTGGCGCTTGGTCGCTTGTCTGCTTCGACCAACACGATCGACCGCTTCCGGCTTGTCCGGAGGATAGCGAGTGCCGGGGCTGACAAGGGAATGACATGCTCGCGCGCTGCCTTCATGCGCGCAGCTGGGATCGTCCAGAGCCTCTCCTCCAGGTCGAATTCTTCCCACACCGCTCCGCGCACCTCACCCGATCGCACGGCAGTCAGGATGGCAAAGCACAGCGCTAACCTACTGAAGGATTCCCGCTCGGCTAGCTTGACCATGAAGGCCGGCACCTTCGCATAGGGCATGGCCGCGAAATGCCCCTCCTTCCTGGGTTGGCGGGGGAGCCCCTTGGTGATCGCCCGCATCGGCGCCTCGCTCGCGCGGTAGCCCGAAGCATAGGCCCAATCGAATATGGTGCCGATCCGCTGACGGACCCGCCGCCGTGTCCGGCTTGGCAAGTCACCGGCTTGGCAAGTCAGATGTCGGAGAGCAGATTGCGATCATCGGGCCACGGATGGGGAAGAAAAGCTAGGTGGCGGAGAGGGAGGGAAACCACACCAATTGACGTTTATTAATATATTACAATGGATTATTTCATTTAAGATTGTTGTTTTTGTAGCATGCTTTGTAGCAAAAATCACAATGCAGGCTTGTCCGACATCGAAGATAGCGCTTCACCCACCAGACCAACGCTTGAAGTTTCATTACTCTGCGATGGGCTTGAGATAACGGCTGTATTCGGAGACCGTTAGGAACCCGCGCATCCGATCACCAGCCCTCTTGAATATCCGCCCTTTATCCCGCCCTGCCATTCCTCTTTCGACAGCGTGACGATTTTCCCTGCTATGTTCGCGCTGAACTCCTCCAGTGCGACAATCTTCCCGGCGGCGACCTGCGCCGCACTTTCCCCAAGCGCCCGCGCCAGCAGGACGTGGCAGATCTCGCGGAACCGCGTTTCTGCTTCTGCCGGTTCTGCCGGGCTATTGATGTTTAGCTTGAGTTTCAGCTCCGTCACGGCGTTCTCATTGCCGTTGAGATAATAGGCCATATTGTTGGCGATGATACCGCCACCGACTTCCAGATAGCCCGATCCCGCGAACCATTCGTCCTCGAATGAGCGGTGATAATCACGGGTGGGCAGGCCCTCGGCGCGGAGGAAAGTCTTTGCCGCATAGGGCGACCAGCCATCCTCATTCGGAACAGGCGGCGGATCGGCCTCTCGTTTCGCCATCGTTTTGATCTCGACAAAGGATTGCAGAAGCTCGGTCCTGTCGTCTGGATTGAAGCGGGCGACTGATTGCGCCCATCGCTCAAGCAGGCGGAGCTTCGGGCCGAAAGTGAAAAAGGCTCTCCACTTTGCCAATCGGCGGAGCCGATCATCCTTGATCGACCAGCCGAGGCCCATAAACACACGTTCATACACGGCGTAGAGTACGAGAAGATACAGGAACGGAAGGAAGCAGACCGTCAGGACGATTGGAATGCCAAATTCCCGCAGCGTGTCGAGCGTAGCGAACGCGGCAAGGTTGGCTACCGTCTGGTAGAGGCTATACCCGATATACCCCAGCCCGGTTAGCGAGAGCAGACTGCCGAGAACGCGGCCAGCCGCAGCATGCTCTGGCCTATGGCCCGAAAGGACGTGCATCATGCCCATGAGTGTTAGGCTCGGCACGGCGATCAACTCGACGGGTAAACTGAAGGAATAGAACTCAACCATAAAAGTGAGAGTGGCGGTAATGCCAACCGCGTCGCGGACGGCTTTTCCAAAAAATGTCCGGTCTCCGCTGACACGGTTGATATCTAGCATCGTGGCGAATGCGAAAGAGAACGCCCAAAGTATCGTCGTCTTGAGATTGCCAACGGTCCAGATCTGGAACCGCTCAAGCAGGACGACCACGCCCGTGATATAGATTGCGGCAAAGGCGAGCGGTACGACAATCAAAGGTTGAAAAAATGCCTTTACGAGGCCCACGAACGAGCTGCGGACATCCCGTTTCCGCATAGCAAACAGGATGAAAACTGCCAGCCAAACCAGGCCAGCTATCTCTCGGTTGCTGAATTCCATGGGTGAGAACAAAACACGAATTTTTAGCTAGGTCCAGTGCCGTAACGATCCGCTTATGGGGTATAAGGGCAGCACGTATGGAAACGCCCAGATGCGTAAAAGCAAGAATAGGATATAGTGTCCCAATGGCCGACATCGAGATAGCTGAACTGAAGGACATTTTCGTCGGCGAACTCGCCGAACATGGTCATTGGATAGTTGCCAATCTTGACACAGGGATAAGCTGGCCGGTTGAACAGCAAAAATATACCTATCAAGATACGGACTTCTTCCTCCTGCCTATTACCAAAGAAAGCTATCCGGCGGTTGCGCTCAAAAAGGGCGATGAGACAGATCAAGAGGCACGGTCCAGAATACTACGATTTCTGAGTGCGATGTCATGGTCAGAAGGCTCCGGCGTTATCGTTCCCTTCTTCACGGGTGGCAACTTGCCGAGACCAATGGGCCGCGAAAAATCGTTCGGGCTGACCATCACCCGTGATTTGAATTTGACCTATCTGCCCGAACCGGCGGAGGATCGGGGCCGTGTCGCACTGGCATTGATGCGGGAAGGCCGGGGATTAAATCATCCAGCCTATGCCTTTTTGTCGTTCTACCGCGTTCTTGAAGCGGCGCTCCCGGATGGACGCGCGCGCGGAGAATGGGTCGCCACGAACCTTGAACGGATTTTTGACCGTCAGGGCCAGGAAGCCTTGGAGAAGTTAAAGGCAACCGGCGTCGTCGATCTGGGAGGCCATCTCTATAGATCCGGCAGGCAGGCCATCGCGCACGCGGCGGCGGTTCCGATTATTAACCCGGATGACGCGAGCGATTACGAGCGTTTGCAGGGCGAACTGCCGATTATGCGCGGGCTGGCTGAACTAGCCATTGAAGAAGTCCTGGGGATCAAAACCCGGCACACAATATGGAAAGAGCACCTCTATGAACTGGCTGGCTTTAAAGAGCGGCTCGGTCCCGCTTTGGTGCAGGGCGCCCTCGATGAGATCGAGCCGCCAGAGGGAGCGACCGTCGATCTTCCCCATATCGATGTGGAGCTAAGGCGCAGCGATCCGTTCACGGCGCTCAAGGGTATGGTTCCCGTTCACGTCTCTCAGCAGGGAAAGATGATGCAGCTTGTCTATCGTTCGCCGGATGAACTGGTGGAAATGGTGTTCGTTCTTGATTTTGGCGAAGAGCGGCTACGCTTTGAATGGGACCGGAACATATATGGCAGAGACGATGGATCGGCCCAGGCTGCGATTTACGCCGCCGAGTTGACAAGGTTCATCCGCGATTATGTCGGCAATGGCGAACTGCACATCTACGATGCAAAAAGCCGGAACCTGCTCTCCCGTGTCGATGCGTTCATTCCGACGAACTACTGGGCCAATCACGAGGCCCTGAACGAGCAAATTATGCGCTGGACCGAAGAGGCTGCACATCGAGTGATCGCCCATCAGCATGAGGACGTACAGGAAGGTGCACCGTAACGGCACGCATGGTTCGGCTCAGGCGGAAGGGCAATGCCACGCGTCCCATCCGCGTAGGGTGGCCGAGGTATCCAGAGGGCGGAAAGCCCTTGGCAAAACATGACGATGTGCTGTTCGAACGCAAGATTGGGGGCGATTACGAAAGGCATGCAAGAGGGCAATGAACAGCCCATGCCCCGACGCAGGCGCGCCTGCATTGCCTGACGAAATGGAGTGACCCGTTGCCGAGCCACTCCACCCATCAAAACAGCGTCGCGAAGAAACTGATGACCAACAAAACCACAACCACTGGGATCGAAATCCCTGCGGAAAGGCTGAAAGTCGCCCCGCTTGGCTTGCTGGTTTCGAAGGCGAAGTTGAGCTTCAAAAGCTACCCCTCCATCTAGCGCGTGTCACTGATGAGCCGAACAATGCGCATTAGACCAGCAGCGGGACATTTAGGGATTTAAGCAGCCCCCTTAGCGTCCCGCGTGCTTTCGGCTGCGTCTTCCGCATTGGCAGAGGGGTTCGGCTTGCACAACCCTGAACGCGGGCGCTCCCGATCTATTATGACGGATTTAATGATGCTTCTGGCGGCCATTCAGGCCGTTTGAGTTCTTCGCCTGCTAACATCTTTTGGATAAACTCAAGATGCTGACCCACAAAGTCACGGATGAAATCGCGATCATCCTCCGAAGCCTGCTTGCCTTCGAGATCATTGGCGAAATTTTCGAGGGCCATGCGTATCAAATCGAGGGTGGCGACTAAAGCGAACAGGTGCCGGGCGGTTGAGCGCTCTCCCTGATCGTCCAACTCAAAGACCGGAAACCGATTAATTTCATCAACCACAGCGCTAATGCTGCGCGCCGCCGCCTTTAGAGATATTGGAAACGGCAGAAAGAACGCCGATGTGCGATGATAGCTTTCGACCACCTCAAAGCCGTGAGACAGCAATCTCTTCGCTGCGTTATTCAACTGGTGTTTCCGATGCCAGATAGGCACAAAGGCGGTAAAATAAGTGGCAACCAAAGCTAGCATCGCACCGAAGAACTGTGCCCACCCTGCCAGCTTGTCATGACCTTCCAGCCAAACGATCAACGTTTGCATGTAAACCCCCGTATTTTTGGCAAGAATATCGGTTAATCTATCCCATTTTTGCTTATACCGAACGGAGTATCGGATCGGATTATAAGCAACAACGTGTCTTCCAAAGACTTAATCGCTCCGTTTATGCTGTTCGCGACGGCATCAACACCGTCAGCGTCCCCTCCAAACCAAATGACAGCTTCTATTTCATCTTGCTTCTTGAACTGTTTTTCTCTCGCTTCTTCGGTGTGGGGAGTGGTCTGATGAATGAAGCGTGCGTATCGTTGCGCGGCTGTGATGATGCGGCTTCTTTGCTTCCAAATTTCGTTGAGGGCATTTTCAACCTCGTCCCCGAATACGGCCTTTGCGGTCGGCATGGTGTCGAGCAATGCGTCCCATAACGCCTTTTGAGCATTCGACCGGGAAATTGTGGCTTGCGCCGTCGCCAAAATGCCCTTGTGGCCTTCCGGTGTTTGGTCGTCGATGACGCCGTTTTTCCGCAATTCATCGTAAACTTCGTTCTGTTCAGCGCCCCACATTGCAGGCGAACGGATACCTTCGATGGCACGGCGAAGTTTGTAGGCGAGGGTCAAGACCTGTTCGGCCAGTTCGATACGGCGTTCTTCATTCTTCTGCCGCCGCCACTGTTTGAACGTGTCCGATCCCTTATGGGCGGCATAGATTACGGCCAATGCGCCAATAATTGTTCCGATCCCTGAGAGCATCGAACCCGTTGCATCCCAATTGACCGAGCTGCAAATCGCTAACACCATATCGCCCCCCAACGTTATGATGGTGGTTCTCTCGCACAGCGGGAGAGTTTCAGCAAACCTGGTCCTATGCTCCGGAGGTCACCCACCAGGAGGCAGCATTCCTCGCGCCCCTCCAAAACGTGCAACCAGTTGCAATTCATGTTGTGAAAAATCTAGGGCGATTGGCTTCATCATTAGCCAGTCATCTGCTTTTATAGCCGGATGCCAGTTGCATCTACAGCAAGCCCGCTTTGCTTATGCGAACTTTCAGCTACTCTACGAACATGAAAATTGGGCGAAACAAGCCCTGCTCATGCGGCAGCGGGCAAAAATACAAGCATTGTCATGGTTGGCTAGGATCGGAGCCTACCACACCTATGCCTCCTCCTGACGCCTTCCATCAGTTTCGGGAACGACTTCAGGCGCAAGAGCAGGTGCGACAAACCCAGCAAGGTCGCGGTAAACCTATCATCTCCGCCAACGTCAACGGTCATCAGCTTGTAGCTGTAGGAAACCGCCTCCATTCTTCCCGGACATGGAAAACGTTTGTAGATTTTCTATCCGACTATCTCAAAATGAAATTGACGCCCGAATGGGGCAATGCGGAGATCAAAAAGCCCCTGAATGAGCGCCATACTATCATGCAATGGTATGATGCGCTTTGCCATGTGCAGGCGACAACAATCAAGCAACCGGGTGAACCAACCAGCATCGAGGTTAATGGGGTGCTGGCTTGCTATTTTGGTCTAGCCTATGCCCTGTATCTCCTCGAACATAATATCGAATTACAGGATCGCATGATCGCCCGGCTGCGCGATCAAGGGAATTTCCAAGGCGCATATTATGAATTGGTGGTAGCCCGCGCCCTCATTGGGGCCGGGTTTGACCTTGTGCTTGAAGATGAAACTGACAAATCAACAAAGCATTGCGAATTTGCAGCGATCTCCAAGGATACCGGCCAAAAGTTCTGGATCGAAGCAAAGATGCGGTCGGTTTCCGGCCTGTTCGGCAAGACCGACAAGGATGGTGTTTCAACAAAGGCAGGGATCGCCACCTCCCAGCTAATCTCGCATCTGAATGGCGCTTTGAAGAAACCTGCCGCTAACCAGCGGATGATCTTCATCGACTTGAACGCGGAAATGAACCCGGACGCCAGCGACGATAACCGACCTGCCTTTGTGAAGGCCGTGAACAGTAGGCTAGCCACCTATGAGCAGAAAGACTTGGAACCCGGCCAATCTGCTTATGTGTTCGTCACGAACATGACCTTTCACCGCGACCTTCTCGGCCCAGCACAGATGATCGCCATTCCCACCAGCGTGGGCATCCCGGACTTTAATCGGCCCGGCTTTCACAAACTGTCAGATTTTTACCGGAGCGAAAAAAAGCATGCTGACGCTCTGCGGGTGGCGGAAAGTATCGCCCACACTCTTCGCTTTCCAACGACATTCGATGGCTCGATGCCAGCAACGACGCTGCTAGGTGAGCGGCCACCGCTGACGATTGGTGAGAGATATTCCTTCGAAGGGGCCGGGCCTGATGGGAACCATATTACCGGGACCGTGACCGACGTGACGGTGATGGAAACGTGGAAAGCTGCCATGATTGCGGTCAGCACAGACGATGGCAGACACATGCTTCTCCGAGAAAATCTTTCCGATGCCCAATTGACGGATTTCAAAAATCACCCAGACGCATACAATGGCAAGGTCAAGAGAGTTTCGAAGGGGGCAAAGACCCCTTACGACCTGTTTAAATTTTTTGTCGAAGCCTTCGCCAATCTGACACGAAAAACTCTTCTGGAGAGGCTCAAATTGGCTGACAGGGCAGCATCGCACCTGTCCGATGAAGACCTATTATTGGATTACTGCGAGAGGTTAGTAGCTGGCAGCGGCATGTTCGAGAGCCAAGACGGCGTTCTACAACCCAAAGCGAGCGCAGAAAACTCTGCATAGCCTTTGAGACCTTCGTGCCGGAGGACGCACAGCCTTCCTCATGCACCGATGCACGCGAGGTGACACCGGAACTCCACGCTGCCAATGTAAGACAATGATAAACTTGCCGCCGATAATCGAACGCATTGCCGCCTTGCTTGCTGAGGATACTGACGCAAGCGTGACATACGCCGCCCTCGAAGCCAGACTTGCACTCGAAAAGGTATGCTATGATCGCCTCCGCCAATGCCACGATTATATCTCGCACGCCCAGTTGAAGAAGTGGCAGCCACGACAGATTGTGAACACGCTGTTGAAGGAGGTGGATCAACACGCCACGCAAACACGCACGCTTCACATATCAAGAAACCCGGCACGACCTGGCGAGAAGCCGGAGGAACAAGAATATGTGGAGATCGGCACAGAGGTGGGTTTCGACCCAAGGATCATTGAAAAACTGTGGAATGCGCTGGCAAAGATTGCGCTGCACGTCCGTCTACCCGAACACAAGGAAGACCATATACCCCCCTATGGCGACAAGGAACAGATACGCGCCAAAGTGGAAGAGGTCAGTCGCGAGCTAGAACGGCTTTCCAAGACAACGATGACCTTCTCCGGCATCGGCGAGGAGGTGTCATTCGTCTGTGAGTGCGGGGAGAAAAACAAACGACGCGCATCTTTGCTTCATCAGGGCCAGCAAGTCTCTTGTATCAATCCCAATTGCCAGCACACATACATCGTTAAAATAGTTGGACAAGACGTTGGTTTCGAAGCCGACGTGTTCTCTGTCATATGCCACGAATGCGATACGGTTGTTCATATTCCTCGCCGGGGACTAATGACCCTAAAATATGACCAGTTCGGTTCGTGCTTCTGCCCCAACTGTAACCAAAAGAACTTCTTCCAATGGCGGCTGCTACAGGTTCGTCCGCGCATGGAAGGTGAGGAAGACGCGAAAATCGATAGTTGAGCAGGTTTTGGGCAGAAAAAGCGGAGCAAGATTTACAACACCGCCACTAGGCTAATGTTGATAGACTTGTCTATCTGTAATGCGCGTTTCCTGCGCGCGCGCGCGAGGGAATGGAACAATTGGTGCAACGAGTTGCAATCGTTACCCCGTAGCGGCGAAATAACGACGTTCGATGTTGCGGACTGTCGCCGGATGCCACTGACCACCTCTTCGGGTGCGAACTCCTCTCGCCGTAAGCGCATCAGCAATGCCCTGCAAGGAGTTGACGCCCGACGCTCGTATCTGCGCGATTATCGGGGCGATGTTTGCACAATAGCCATCGGCAGACTTCCTGATGCACGCTACTGCGGCGTCTCTTGCCTCCTCAATTCGCGGATTGCCCAGCGTGATACCGCGCGCCTTTGCGGCAACAAGGGCTGCGCGCGTTCGCCCTGCAATCAAGTCACGCTCATGCTCAGCAAAAGCCGAAATTACATGGACCATGAGCTTATTGGCGTGTGGATTATCGACCGCTACAAAATCCACGCCCGTCTCAATGAGACGGCTTATGAACGATACAGTGCGGGCTAGCCGGTCCAACTTTGCCACTAACAACGTGGCCTTCCTTCTCCGGCACAACGCTATCGCCTGCTCCAGCACCGGACGGTCAGATCGCTTGCCACTCTCGATCTCCGTCAATTCTTCAATGACAGTCCCGCCACACGCATGAACAAAACGATCTATCGAGGCGCGCTGAGCGTCAAGGCCGAGACCTGAAACGCCCTGCCGTTCAGTGCTCACCCTCAAATAAGAGACGAAGACTGCCGACATGTTGCCTACTTATAAAATCAAAATGGACATTAAGAATTTATACGAAATCGCAGATCATTCGTCAAATAAATTGATAGTTATTTCTTCAGTTTTCTATGATATAGGAAATTTATAACAATATTCCGGATAAACTTATGAGCGCTTCAAAACGTCATCTTTCACAACCGAGAACACGCGGGCGGATCGTCATGGCATACCGAGGAAGCAGCCATACACTCACTCAAATCGCATCTCGGAACCAAGTAACGATTGGAACAGCACTTCAGATCGTAAAAGAAGACATCCCAGCGGATGAACGGCGCACCCTCAAGTCTATCCGATATGCAGCTTCAAAGATGGGTCAAAATAATCCCGCTTCTGGAAAGCACCCTCCCAACCATAAGGGACAATGCTCCGATGGTCGTGGCTATTTGACAGAAGTAGTTAGAGGGAAGCGGTATTTCGTTCATCGGATTATAATGGCAAAGATGATTGGAATTGAGATTGAGAACCTACCAGATGATCTTCATGTTCATCACATCGATGGTGACAAGCTCAATAATCACCCAGACAATCTCGCCCTTGTAACCAGTCGAGGCCATCGCCGCATACACAAAACCAATTAAGCAGAAGCCGTGCGCCCTGTCGCTGTCCTGTGGAGCATGTAGGACGGGTAGATATTGCCGTCGGAAGCGATATATTTGTGGAAGCCTGATCCTTCCTCTTCATTGCCAACGTAGGTGGATAGCATCTTTTCTGCTGCGCCAAAGGCGATCAGTTCAGAGCAGAAGCGTGCGACGTTAGGGCGCGGATCGTTGACGAAATAGGTGAGATGATCTTTGCCTACCTGCGGCACCTGCTCGTGCTTGTCGAGGTCTTTGGTGCCTTTGGTGAATAGGCGGGGCTTGAGGTTAAAGCCGTCCTTAGAGAAGAGGATGTCGCGCTTAAAGGCATCCCTGCCCAGCGACAATCCCTTCTGGAGATGGCGGCGGCGGACGGCGGCAGGGACTAGCCTTATCAGTTCACGATATTTGGCGTTCACATATTCGTTAAGCTGTTGCTCCATCTCGTTGAGAGCGTCACGGTCCACAAGCATCCCATAGCGTTCGACCGAGTAGGCATATCTTAGAAGCAAAAGCACATTCTAAATATTCCGGTTCGCGGCCACAAAGCTAGGGAAGCTATCGCGGTAATCATATCCGTCATCAAATAAATCTCTTACCTCTGGTTGGATAAGAACACCTTTCGGATGTCGCCAACTCATAATCTTTCGTTCCGGCTGTTCGCGCCATTGGAGATTGAACGCTCCCAGCTTGGAATAAAAGCTCATCCGCGAGTAAGGTAGGTGATCGTGGATGAACCATGCCATGGCCCGCCAATCGCCGCCCTTCTCCAGGAAATCTACGAACCAAGGAATGACGATGGTTGCCGTCGCGCCCATCCGGCCCGCTGCGTCTCGCGCGTCCCAAATATGGCTTGCATAGTTAAAGGAGTTGCTGGCGCAGCCCAATCGGAAGCGGTGCCCCAGTGCATTGAGTTGCCGAGAACGATACCCTGAGCGGACGCACACCTTGCCAAATGTTGCATGTATAGGCTCAAGCAAATGCTGACAAAGGCGCGAACCTGCTTCAACGGCAAAATCAATATCATCTGGAACATTCACAATGCCAAAAGCAGTGGCAATCTCACTATGAAGAAAATCACGAAGGAAAAAATTATCTGATAAACGGATGCGACCAATATTATCCAGATAACGAACAAGTCTAATTTTTTCGTCCACGATGGATAACCCCTACTTGACCCATCATAGCAAATTCATGCCCTTACGTCTTAAATTAAACTTGGCTGGTGCGCATCAGCCGGGAACGTCCAACCTGATCAGTTTGCAACTGGCGGCATTCAATACCCCGATTGCCTGCTCCACGTTCATCCCTCCGAAGCCATTTTGCGCGCGGTAAGTCATAATGACCTGGTGCTCTCCATGCTCCGCTGGCATGATAGCAGTTTGAACATGCTCGAACGATCCTGGATTACGGAGGCGCGCTTTTATGGCGGCCTGCATATCCCAGTGCGACCCATCTATGTCATTGAGGCAGTGGAAGCCTTTTCGCTGTTCTGCCCTCACCTTGGCGTCGGCGGCGGCTTTTACGGCCTGGTCAACCTCCCTTTGAAGTTGCGCCATTTTCCGAGTTTCAGCCAGATAGCGCTCGTTGGCCTCCTTAGCTTTGGCATTGGCTCGCAGCAAATCCTCCTTCTTTCGCGCGGCGGCAGCCAAATATTCGGGGCTTTGACGATACGCGATCCCGCTAGCCACCAATGCGGTGATCAACACGCATATGACAGCACCGATTTTTAGCCGCCCTGCTACCGGCGACCCACCGTTGCTCTCTCTAGTTGCAGAGCTATCAGAGTTTTCTGATCCCCTATCCATAGAACCTCCGCTTTGTCCGCCACCACACGTTGTTGAGGCGACGGCCAAAGCCGGATGTTGGAAACCCGCTGAGACAACGAGCGCATACGCCTTTGCCGGTCAAACCGGTTGGACATACGCGTATGCCACCCGGCCTCCGAATACGGCGACCGAGGTGTCTCAGAGGGGTTTCCACGCCCCACCCTTTGGCGATCCAAAGGGCAATTCCAAACTAAACAATCCTGCCGGTGGCGCAAGTCATGCCACGGCGCTCGGCGGGTTATTGTGGGACGTTGCTCGCGATGGTCAGCAACCTTTATCGGGCTTGCCTATGTCAAACCGGGGCAGCTTGGAAATTTCTCGCAGCGAAACCTCCGGGAGGGTATCGCCATAGGTTTCTCCGACAGTGCGCGGCGAATGCCCTTGGATGACATCCCGAATTTCGGGGTCCATGTTGGCAAGCCTCGCCTGCGTCTTGAAACGATGCCTCCAGCCATGGTTCGGTTGCACCGCAGGATCATTGACGCCGATTTCATGGCGCACCCAGTTAGCCAGATGTTCGCCGACCTTTTTGTATTGGGGATTTCCGTCTGAGCCGCCCCGATGACGTGCCGGGTCGAAAAACAGCGGCCCCTTTCGTCCTTCAACTACCTCTGGAAACCCCTGCTCAATCAAGTGCGGGTGCAATGCCACAACGCGCGCTTGGTGGCTCTTCGTGCTGCCTGCCTCCGGCGTTATTCGAATGACCCATACGCGATTAACCTTGAACACGTCCTCTGCGCGCAACTGAGTAATTTCGTTCACTCGCGCGCCGGTATAGGCGCAAACCCATGGCACCCAACGCCTGGCAAGGGCGCGCTGGCTACTTAATTTCGTCGGAGGTGGGGTTTGGGTCGCCAAGAGGATCATTTTGGCCTCCCGATCATTCAACCCTTTTTCCCGCGTAATCATACGCCTGGGAGTGAGCACCGTCACTCGTTGTGCTGGATTATCCCGCACCTTTCCGTTGTCGCATCCCCAACGGTAAACCGTCTTTATGACCGACAGATAGGTGTCCTTGACCGTCTTGGCGGTAAGCGGTCGCCCTCCAGCGTGCGCTCCGCTGAGGAGATGTTCTTTCCAGGCAACAACATTAGCCGTCGAAACGATCGAGGCGTCCTGGTGCCCTAGGAAGGCAATGAAAGCGTCGAGTTGCCGTTTCCACGCCTTGACCGTGGCAGGAGCGGGGTTTCGCTCCCCAACATACCCATCAAACAAGGAACGCAAGGTGGCCGATCTCTTCGGCTCGGCACGCCCCCGCTCATTATCGACGCGGTATTCCTCCGGGGCGAACGTAGCGTCCTCAATGACCCGTGGCGCACCTTGAAGGTCTTGCTCCTCTCGGCGGGTCGCTTCAAGCTGGCCGCGAGCAACCACTCTGCGCAGATTACGATGGGCGGCGGACCGTTCATCAAACTGCCAGCCCCTTTCCTCCTTGATCGCCTGAACGATCCAGTTGGTAGTCATCGACGGCGAATGACCGCCAATCTTCAAACCTGCGCTAACGTCCTCCCGATAGCCTTCCAACTCGGCCACTCTGGCAGCCGCAGCAGCATCACTATCCGGCACGATCCCATATCGAGCGAAGCGCTCCATGCGATCAGACAGCCATTTTCGGACAACCGCCTCAATCTCAGTCAACGTAGGGTCCGGCATAACGGCGGGCAGGGCGTCGGTAGCACTTTCCTGTTTGGTGGAACGCAACTTGCGCTCAAAACTCTCCAGATGCGGCTGCATTGCTAAACGAGCTTCACCGAGGTTGGCGGCCCTCAACGTCACATGGACGGCGGACGTGCCAAAAGCGGCCCGCGCACTACCTGGAACGACGCGCCGGAACACCCATGCCGACCCTCTCCGGTAGAGATAACGATGGTCTTTAACGCGCTGCATCAGTCCCCCTGCTGCATGGCATTTTGTAGCAAATCTTGTCGCGAAAGTCTCAGAAAATCCCCGGATTTGCAACGGGTTTCACGAAATCAACAGCTTGGGGAACTAGTGGCGGAGAGGGAGCCTCTTGAGTTATCCAGATAACAGTATGGAAATACGTGATAATTTATCGCCCCATCTGGGTTATACCATGGATTATACCATGGCATAAAAATTTGCCTTCCGATTGCATCAAAATGGGAATCGAAGCGCAGCCGCTATACCATAGTCCCCGATACCATAACGAGCGAGGAAGTGATGGTGAAATCGATCGTAGACCCCGCCGAGCCTAAGCCCCTTGTCAAAGACCGACGCAGCGATAGCCTTGTCCGCATCGCGACAGTCCGCCAACGAACTGGCTTGTCGCAGTCAACGATCTATCGGCGCGAAGCGGACGGCACATTCCCGAAAAGGATTCGGCTGGGCCATAATTGCGTTGCTTGGTATCTCAGCGACATAGAGGATTTTATCGAAGCCCCTGCCGACTATCGAGCAGAATGAATGCCGTTATCCGATTGGGAGCTATGGGCCTGCGCTCAACAGGTCATCAAGCAGCACGGGGCAAGGGCTCCCGTGCATGTCGCCGGGCGAATCGGGGAACTGGCCACGGCGGGCGATCTTGATGGGGTCCAGACATGGAAGGCCATAGCGGAGCGCGTCGACCAACTGATAGATTATCGGACAGGGAGGCCGCTGAGCAAACAGTAACCGCCTATCGACTCTTGCGAAATTCTGCGCCAGCATTGCGGCGGGGGCAGAATGACAGACCAGCCAGAAGAAGACTACATTCTCAAATTCAACCTGGTGCCGGGGCTCTACCCCCGCGCTGAGGCTGTTGCCGAGGCGATAATCGCATACGTCGACACGGTCCGCACTGCGGCTGGGCTAATCGATCCAATGGCACAAGTGGCGGTCGAAATAGTTGGCGTTGAAGAAGGAAGCCAGATTTTCAAGCTGGCCCTGCGTCGCATGGAAAGCGCTGGCGAGCGTATGAAGCGCGGCGCCGACGAGTATCCGCTGGTCGGCAAAGCGGCGATGGCGTTGGGATCAATGATCGCCAGCGCAGTGGTTGGGCAGGTCATCGTAAATGCGATCTCGCCTGACCCACGCATCCCTGATGATCAGATGGAGGTCTTCCAGAACATCGAAGAAGATCTACGCGATTCAGTGGAGTTGCAGCGGCAGTCTGCGGACCTATTCGGCGGCCTTCAGGCGGAACCTGCGTTCATGAGTGTGCAGATACTGTCCAACACGCGCGTCCCCATCATTACTGTTCCGAGAGATGAATTTGCACTGCGGGGAGGCGTGTTCACGCCTAATCCGGAGCCTGAGCCGGACCGGATAGAAAATAGGGTAGCGGTCTGGGACGTAACGTTGATTAAACCAGCCCTGATTCCCGAAAAGCGGCGATGGACGTTCGCGCGTGATGGCATTGAGTTCAGTGCGCTCATGGTCGACCAGGCGGTTCTTGATGCCATCCATAACAAGACGTTGCCGATACAGATCGCTGAGGGCGTCGTGGTGAAGATCGAAATTCAATATCGCGAGCGGTATAGCGGGTCGACTTGGATCACAGACCCTGCATCGCGGCGGGTCACGCGGCTTTTACAGCCGCTCCCTCCAGCATCTCCGAGCCTACCCCTTTTTCCCGCCTCCGGCCGCCCATAGGAAGGCGACAAGACCGAAGAAAATGACTGTGGACACTAAAAGCGTCCAGCCGACCGACACGCGAGCGAAGCCGATAAACGAAACGATCACCGCGATCACCACGGCAAGGCCAGATAGCCATGCGCGCGTCGCGCCACTCGGATCGTCATTCGGTTGCATGTCGGTTCGCACAATTTAGAATCGCACGGATGCTGGTGCCATGCAACGTTCGCGTTTGCACCTATATGCTGCTGAAATCGTCCTTCGGCTCGCGCGGTGGCCAGTCATCGTCGCCATAGCCGTCAGGATCAGGGGCGGGAGCCCGGCGCTCAACCGGTTTCTCGGCCGGCAGGACCGGCGCACTCCCGTCGAACGTGACCCGGATCACCGCGCCGAATGTGTCGGCCCGCTGGAATATCGCTCGGATGACGGCAAGCTGCCCGCTGATCCATTGGGCCTGCTCAGCAGGGATATAGCCGATCTGGATACCCCGCGCGGAATAGACGCCGATCGCGCGGCTGTCGACCGGGTTCTTGGGCTCGCGCCGAAGCTCGACAGGTTCGCCCGGCACGCACATGGCTATTTCAAAGCGCCGAGCAGGTCCGCGCTTGTTCGGGTAGTCAGCGCCTTTGACAGCTATGGATTGGGCTGGTCGGGCCATGGTGGAGAGATATGCCGCCGCCTGAAAATCGCAACCCGTCTGCAAATAATGCGCAAAATATTGCGCAAAATGCTTGTGCCCTGACTGTTCCGTGTGTATATATTTGCGCATGGAACGGGACAGCAAAAAGATCGTGAAGCGGCTTCTCGAAGATGGCTTCGAGCAAATCTCGGTAAAGGGCTCGCACCACAAGTTCAGGAAGGGCGATCGGACGGTGATAGTCCCCCATCCGAAGAAAGACCTTCCGCTTGGCACGGCCCGGAACATAGCAAAGATGGCGGGGTGGCTGTGAGCCGCCCCGGAAAGGCAAAGTCATGAAATATTTTTACGCCGTCGTTCACAAGGATGCCGATAGCGCCTTCGGCGTCAGCTTTCCCGATCTTCCCGGCTGCTTTTCGGCGGCCGACCGTCAGGAAGATGTGCTGCCCAATGCGGTGGAGGCGTTGGAGTTGTGGTTCGAGGATGCGGAGGAAGTCGATCCCAGCTCTGTCGATCAGGTGCGCGAGGCGGTGAAGGAAGATCTGGCGCAGGGCGCGTTCCTGCTGGCGGTTCCGCGTATCACGTCAGCCAACAAGCTGGCCCGCGTCAATCTGTCGCTCGATCGCGGCATGCTCGATGCGATCGACCAGGCCGCCGCGCTGCGGAAGCTGACCCGGAGTGCATTCATGGCGGAGGCCGCCAGGAACGAAATCGAAGGCCGCCATTGATCGGCCGGTGCTATGTCGCGCCCACGCAACTGGGCGATGGCGTCCCGCGCGAGAGGCAGCCGAAGATGCGGCTACAAGGGCTGGCTTCGCGAGATGGCTCGCGCAGGCAACTATATCTCGTTAAGATATGGATTGTGGAAGGACGGATGCCCTAAAGGTGCTGCGTGAAGGCTGCGACCGCGAGAGGGCGTCAGAGAAGGGGGAATGGACGGTGAGGGAAGCGCGCGCGCTGCTCGATGAACTGATCACGTCACGGGGCGAGACATATAGCAGTATTTCGCTGATCTTGGGCCGCAACCTCGCCTATATCCAGCAATATATCAAGCGCGGCACCCCGCGCGTCCTGAGCGCGCTCGATGAGGAACGCCTGGCGCAACATTTCCAGATGCCCCCTGATTTCCTTCGTAATTTGGAAACCGCGCGGACCGTCGATCCAAAGGCGGAAACGATCGCCCAGCTCCGCAATGCCATTCAAATGTGCCGGGGACTTGGCTTCGATCTGGCCGCCCATCAGATCCAGTTAGGGCTGGATATGATCGAGCAGGCCTAGCGGACAAAATTCGGATGCCGCCGGATGAGTATCCGAGAACCGCCATTGCGGATGTAGGTTGGGTTTACGTTCATTCATGAGTAAGGCTATTCCGCCCATCATCAGAGCGCTAGATAGGAGCCGCTGCCGTGACGCGCAATGAACAGGGTCCAATTACCGAAACAGATTGCAGCAGGCTTTTGGATCAAATCATCGCCTGCCTCGATGACCTGGCGAAGGGAGCGCGCGTTGCCGATTCGCAGCGCTACAACCTCGTCTGCGCCCATTTGCAGCACGGGCTTGATTTACTCACGCGGCGCGACGCGAATTAACCCCAGTTGCTCTTCGTTCGCCGTTACCCGGTCCAGCACTGCCTCCACCTTCTCCCGCCCCAAAGAGGTCAGTCGCAGGAATGCGCGGCGCTTGTCCCGTATATCGTCCTGCCGATAGATAAATCCCCGCCCTTCAAGAACATGCACCCATCTCAATGCTGTGGTGGGGGCGATTCGAGCGGCACGGCATGCGTCGCTGATGGCGACCGGCCTGTCGGTGGCCTCGCTGATGTAGAGGTCTATCAATATGGGCCAAACCGGCGAACTGACAAAATCCTCGCCGAGTTCCGCGTCGACCGTGGCCATGGCCTTCACCCAGGTCTTTGCCAGGGTCAGCCTCAGGCCGCTTGTGTCGGACGCAACATCGATTCTCCTTGAAGGTTCGGCGGAAACTCTCAACTTGCGCCCGTCGACCAGTTTCAGGCCAAGCGCTTCCGCCAGGCTCAGCGTCGCGCTTTTTATTGCCAGTAAGCGATCCCGTTCCATGTCCGACATGCAGGCTCCCGCCGTCTATTTCGCCGCACTATGAATAGCTTGCCTAATCTGCGCATCAAGCGTTCAAAAACTTTTTATTAACTTCGACATATTGCGTCGATAATGTGAAGGGGTGATACGGTCGTGCTGCGGGGACATGGAATGAAATGGCTTTTGGAAATCGCGGGGGAGGCCCTATTCAGGGTTGAAGTGACGCTCATCTTCGGGCTGGGCGCCTATGCCATGCTCTCCGGCTTCGCCAGTGCCGCCAGAATCGCTTGGCGCTGGATAGGCTGACGGCGGGAAATTCGCCTTCACGGCTGCCTGCTGCGCCACCCATTCCCGAAGGTTGATCAGGTTCCACGCCTGCCGCTCCGCTATCCGGAGCTTGGCAAGAAGTCCGTCACAACTGGTCCCTCCATAAGCTCTGCAGGTGGCGTCGCTGGTGATGGACACTGGAGCCGGGTCGGGACTGCGGAGATCGGTCCGGGCGGCAAGCGCTGCCCGCACGCGCTCATAGCGAGCATCAACAGCGGCAAGGCGAGCCTGATAGTCATGGACGGTCCTTTCGGTGATTGCGGCCTGGTCGGCCTTCACGCGGGCGACATTGGCCTGTGCCTGCCGCTGGGCTTCGGCGGAGGCGGCGCGATAGTTGGCGACGGTCTGCTTATGAGCACGTTCTTCAGCCGTAGCCCGATCTCGCCATTGGTCGCGATCGGCGGTGCGGGAGTTCAGCACCAGGAACAGGACGGAGTTGGCCGCAAGCAGCACGATGATGGGGATGGCCCACCAGTAGCGGCGCAGGAGGGAGAGTTCGGTCATGCCGCTTTCCTCCGCTCATACGCGGCCGCAAGGCGGGTGTGGTACTTGTTGGCCGCGAACGCCGTGCCATTGTAACCGCGCGCGAAAGCGGTCCAGTCGCTACGCTGAAGCGCGCCCTTCAATCCACGCCCCTCGACGAACCGGACGAAAGCCTCGAGCTGATCGCCTTCGGTCTGCGCCTGCCGCCAGGCGAACGCCCAGGGATCATGCGCGCCGCAGACGGCATGGTTCTCGCCAAGGATCTGGAACGCGCCGTAGCTGGCCGATGCGAATCCGGCGTCGACGTCCAGCGCCACCGCATCTACCAACTGCTGCCAGCGCGCGGCCTGCCCCTTGGGGTACAGGTTGCGGTTCCATGTTCGTGACGACAGGTGCGGGTGGCTTTTGTCGAACCGGTGCCCGGTCGCCCGGCTGAAGCGGTGCGGCTCAAACAGGATCGTCGGCCGGCCATCCACGAAGGCATCGCCCGAGCTTTCCACCTCATAGACAGCCCAGATCTTCGCGTCATCAACGCCAAGGATCGAAGCGCCCAGCCCAATATCAGCGGGCGTGATCGGATAATCGGGGCCGCCGGTCAGGCAGGCGATGATCGCGCCCTTACTCTTTGGCCCGATGATGCCGTCGATCGCCCCGGTGTAATAGCTAAGCGCAGCCAGTCGCCGCTGTAACGCAGCCTGGTCCATATTATTCTCCCATGAAAAAGGGCGCCCGAAAGCGCCCTGTCGATCGTCAATCCCCAGAAATGGGAATGGTCAGCGCTGAGCCGGTGGGCCCTTATCCCCGCCGCCGATCAGCGTTTCACCAAAGGCCTGCATTGCTGCCTTGATGCGCCCGGCCACAAAGCCCTTGGCCATGCCGATGATGCCAGCCCCCACTGCTGCAATGCCAATGCCGGTGATCCCGGCAGCCAGCATGTCCAGCTTGTGCGCCTGCACCCAAAGGATGGTGACCAGCAGGCAGAGCGCAGTGATGGCGATATCCAGCGCCCATTGCGCTTTGCCCTTCGCCTGAAGGCCGATGACCACCCTGGTGATGATGACGGCACAGATGCAGACCACCATTGGTCCGGCCGCGAATGGATAGCCCGCGATCCACCAGACGACGGGCTGCTGCGAGAAAAGTGTGCCGGTCACGGCTGCCGAAGCCCCCCATATCAGTCTCACCGGAGACATACTGCTGCCAGAGCGGCGATGAAGCTCAGCCCTATGATTGCCGTTGCCCGCGCAAGGGCTGGCCAGCGTGACCACATGTCGACCGGCAGCGGGGCCTTGCGCAGTTGATGCTCAATCCCCGGCTCACCAAGGATGGCGAGACCCATCCACAAGAAGCCGCATCCAACGCCGATCGGATCAAGCCAGCGCTTCGCCATCAGCACGCGGGCGGTGGTCGAAGGATCATCCGGGTTCCAGCCCCAAAGCTCCATCGCGGCGGCACCGCAGCGGATGGTAAGCCCAAACGCGGCCAGAAGGGTGATCGTGCGGAAGAGTGTCACCGGATCCAGCGGGTGATCGTGGAAGCGTTGCCCCCAGATGCGCCCCGCCTGCTTGCCCACCATCATCGCGCCAAGGAACGTCGCTGCCGTCATGATGAACAGGTTGAAGAGGAACAGCGACGGGTCCTCGTTGAAGCTGGGCGGGGCGGTTGTACCCGGTCCAGAGCGGACTGCGTCGGCGGCCGCGCTGGTCGCCGCCGACATGATGATGGCGCTGATCATAGCTTATGCCTCAGCATCTTCCGCTGTCACTGGTTCGCTCACCGCAGGCCATCCCTCATCGACCGGGATCACGGCAAGATCGGCAAGCGTCGATGCCGCCATCACCATTGCATCCAGATCGTTCTTCCGTCGCTGGCAGGCGTCGACGCGGGCGACGATAGCCATCCCCACCGCGATCATCTGCGCAGCGTTGAGCGTAGTAATGCTGTTGTCTGCAAGCCGCCAATCCACGGAGAAATCTTCGCCCTGCACGAACGCCGCCATCGCCGCCCCAGCTATCAGTCGCTGGCTGTCAGGCCCGCTATCGAAAAGGCCGATCCCGTCGACATACTGGCCCGCATTCTGCGCGCGATCCCGCGCCGCCTTGATCAGCATCGACGTGACCGCCGCAGCCACCTGAAGCTCCGTCTGGGAAGGAGTCAGCACGGTCCCGCCCGCAAAGGGCGCACCTTCTGCAACAAGAGCGTTCGCCGCCGCCAGCATCGGGTCGGCCGGGTCGAAGATCGCGCCGGTCGGGATCGGATAGCGGTCCTGCCAGTGGATCGCCTTGCTGGTCGGATCGCGGTAGCTGTTGATCAGCATGACCGGCCCGCCCGCCTTGTCCACCTCGATCGCCATGATGGAGTGGAATGTCAGCGCCGCCCCGTTCGGAGCAGTGACCTCGGACAGGATTGAATAGGGGGTGGATGGGAAATCCATTCGGAGTAGCCTTTTCAGAAGTTTGTAACGTCGAGGACGAGAAAGCCGGGGTTTCTGGATATGTCGTCCGGGCTCGTGTTCACGATCTGAAAGGGATTGGTCGGCGCTTCAGACCACCCGATTACGCCCGTGCCAGCTCCCCCGGGGGAAAAGCTTGGATAGTAGCCCAGCCGGACAGTATACCAATCCGGCGGCGAGTTATCGTTGAGCTGTTCGTAGAACTGCGCGAACCCAATGTTGTTTTCAGCAAGGGCGTAGCGCTTGCTGTTCGTGTTGATGTCAGATCCCGAAACGGCTCCTGTGGCGACGCGAACGACCCGCATGTATTTCTCACCGGCTGAGTAGGCGATGTTTCCCGATGTGTCATGGATGGAGAGAAATTGCGCAGCGGAGGGCTGCGTGAAGCCAAAGATGAAATACTCGGCATCGTTCGGCAATCCATCCTCTCCATAGAAATGGATGACCTTGTTGGCGCCGGACACGATCTGATACTGAAACTTGAAGTAGCGCGATGTGCCGGAGCTCAGGTTCTTGGGCGTTGTTGCGATCACCAACGGCTCGTTGGGCACGGTCAGCGTATAGTCGTAGAGGGGAAACAGGATCGGCGGTGGGTCAATGGGCCGCGGATCGAATGTTGCACCCAGATAGGTCTTGGTCAGCGCATTGACCCGGCCGCGATGCCGGAGGGCCAAGTTCCTGTAGTTCTCATCGATCTGGACGAAGCCGCTGGCGTTGGTGATTTGAAGCCCAGTCGGCATGTCAATAAAAGCCGTATTCGATGACGATATTCATGCCGATGCTTCCAAGCCCCAGATAATCCCAGCTGATGGTCGAGCCGCTGCATGATATGACTGGAGGGAAGCCACCGCTGCTCCCAACCGGTGTGGCCGTCCACCAGATCGTGCTAGGACTGCCCGAGCCTAGGTTAACCGATCCATTGGCGTTGCCGGTCGTGACACTGCCAACCCGACGCGTGAGCCGATCCGTGATTGAGTGGATGAGCTGCCCGCTGGCGCTATAGGCCTCAAAGCCTGCCGGCATTACCAGACACCCATGCGCGTGCGGAGAACATTCGACGTGTCATAGGTGAGGATCTGGTTATCCCGTATCTCTGCCCGCGCTCCACTCGTCGCCGTCCGCAGAACGCCAATGGTGGCCGTGATCGCGGAAAGCTGGGTGACGCTGACCTTCGCAGCTGTGACCGCGCCTGCGCCCAGCTTGTCCGTTATGACCGAACCTGCTCCGAGGTGATTGGCAAGAACATTACCCTCCACGATCAGCTCGCCCGCCGCCATGCGCGAAACGCTCATGTCGGTGACGACAACGTCGCCATTTTCGGAACCTGCGACGCCGCCGTAATAAATCTGGAACATCATCCCGCAAGCGTCAGCCGGTATGGTGTAAGTGCCGCTGACTGCCTGGGTCACGCCTATGGGTGTGTTGTTCGTGATGCCGCCGATCTGCGTTCCTGTTCGCGACCCGTCATTCCGAAGAATATCGCCGTACAGGCCGATATTGCCTGCATTCGTGCCCGCCTTCCGGGTCACCTTGCACTTCACTCTGTATGTTTCGCCGGGGGAGACAGGGATATAGGCTGCCTTGTTCGCTCCTCCTTGTCCGAACCCGGACATGCGCGCTCCCGCTTCGTTGGTGCTGGAGGCTTTCTTGATCCGCAGGCCCGCACCCTCGGTTCCCGAATATGGCTCAACCGTCGCGCCCGCGTAGTAGGTCGTCCAACCATCCAGCGTCTCGAAGTTGCTGTTCGGGATCATGTTCGTGGCCGTGCCGATGGCCAGCTTTTCGATCGTTGCGGCCTTCGCGGCCAGCTCACGTGTGTTGATCGCACCCGCAGCCACCTTGCCTGCAATGACGCTATCGGCCGCGAGGTGCTGCGCCAGAACCGCGCCATTAACGATGACCGAAGCGTCGGTCGCACGCTCCATCCGTATCGCCGATATCGAATGATTGCCGGACGTAAACGCAACCGTGTTGTAGATCAGGAACCGATAAAAGACGCAGTTCGAAGGGAACGTGAACAGCGTGGAGTTGACCTCCCCTTCATTCGGAGTTCCACGATTGAAATCCACCTGAGCCTGACCGAAATAGGTGCTTGTGCCGTCGTAGAACTGGACCGCGCACCGCAAGACCGAGTTGGACGCGGTATCGCTGCTGTTTCGGCCGTGCGCCCGCAACCAAAATGTTTCGCCCTGACCATTGCACTTGAAGAGCGGCGTCCCAATGTGGCGGCGATCGGTCTGTGCCCCGATATTGATGCTTCGAGGCACGTTCATTGCGATCGATGCCCATCCCGACTGGTCGTAGAACGTCCAGTAGCCAAGGTCTTCGGGGCGGCCGTTCCAATAACCTTCCACGTCCTCGAAGAACGGGTCGGCGCACATATTGTCGGGGACGACCAGGAGTTTGTTCGTTGTGACAGACCCACTCGCGAGGTGCGGCGTGCTTATCGCACCATCGTCAATCTGCGTCCCGACGATCTTTCCGGCAACATCACCTGCCGGCACCGTCGCGACATAGGCCGAGTTATTCCACCGATAGAGCTTGCCGGAATAGAAGATCGTGTTGGTTGATTTCGTGGTCGGCAGGCTGCCGCCCGTCACGATGGTGACAGGCTCGATGTCGCTGGCGAACTTCGCGGTCGTGAGGGTCGCGTTGTCTATATCCGCTCCGCTGATCGCAGGCGTCCACTCGCCATTCTTGACGCGATAGAGCTTCCCGTCGCTCTCGCGGAAAAGCAGCCGCCCTTCGAACAGATTTGTCGTCGGCAGCGTCGAGGCCACGATCTCGTAGCCCGCCCTGATCTTCGTCAGCTGGAACTCAGCCGTTACCGTTTTTCCGCCATAGACCGCCGTGAGGGTCAGCTTGGCCGCATCCCCCGACATGGCGGTGACGCGGTAATAGCCCTTGGGCTGGCCCGCGACAGGGCTGGCTGTCGTCGTGTTGATCGTGCCGGTGCAGCCTGTGGCCGTGGCCGATAATGCGGCCGATGCAGTGACATCGACACCGCCCGACATAACCTTGACCAGGCCGTTGGCATTGGAAAAGTCGGTGACGATACCGTTCTCATAGGCCCAAAGCGTGACTGTCGGGCGTGACAGGGTGACGCTGAGGGCAGTGGCCACCTCACCCAGCTGTTCTTCAAGCTCAGTGATCTTGCCTGTGCCGGTTGAGACGTTGGAGAAGATCGTGAAGTTGCCGAGCGTGGGTCCGACCCTATAGCCGATGCGAACATCATAGGCCGTCGCGCTTTCGAGCGGTGCGATTGTATGGCTGACCGGCCCAACGGCGGAGAGGATGGCCGAGCTGACCCATGGCTCTGTCCCCGATTTGCGGTAGTCGATAACAACCGCATCGGCAGAAGGCATCTCGCTCGTGCCGGTCACCAGCAGGGCGGGGAAGCCTTCGCCTGAGGTTGCGCCCGATACGTTCCAGTTCAATGCCAGGGGAGCGGCAGGCTTCAGGTCAGGCGCGGTCAGGCTGAACGGTGCTGGCGGTGTGGTGGACTGCCCCAGCGCGTAGGCATGCTTGGAATAGGTTTCCGTCTCGCCTGCGAACGAAACCTTGCCGGTCGCCGGATCTGGCGCGCGCCGGGTGATGAGCACCGGCTGATTGACCAGCCCTTCTTCAGGCACGTTGAGATAGACGACATCGCCCGTCTTGAGGCCAATCCATTCCGGCCCGGTCGTCCAGGTGAACGGCCCAGCCTCGCGGCTGTTGACGATAGCATAGGCGGCGAGATGCCCCGGCTGCGTTGCCTGCTCTCCGGAGAAGACCTGTACCAGGGGATAGTCGACTTCCTTAGTACGCAAGCCACCGTCGGCGGTCACATATTCCGGCACCGTGATCGCGGTGCCGCTGATCACCGACCAGTCGCTATCCTCGTCGACATAGCGAGGAATAACGCTGTTGAAGCGGTCACGGCGGCTCTTCGTCGCAGCGATCTGGAGGCTGTCGAGAAGATGCCGACTCTCTATCGTGGCGATCGCGGTGCGGGGCGTCGAGACGAGACAGCCGATCATGGCGCCCGTCTTGGTGGGCACCGCGCCTCCAGCCTGCAGGATACGCTTGAAGGTGTCCCACTTGCTGTCCGTGGTCCACTCGACGCCGCCGACCTTCCAGCCGTTGGCATCGCACACATTGGCCATTTCCACGAAGTCGGCTACGCGAATGTTCGCGACAGGCGCGCCGATGCCGCAAACGCGTTTGCCATTCTGCCAGCGGCCGAGCGCCCAGGTAAGCGCGTGCAGGCCGGGATTCTCCGACCATTCATAGGTGCTTTCGTCCAGGGCTCGGTGAGAGCCGGAGCCGCCGGGATAGGTGCTGTCCTTGCGCGGATCGTAGACCTTGACCCATTTCCCGGTCCATGCGGGCTCCGGAGCGCCAGCGCCATACATCTCACCATCGGTATCGAAACGCAGCGCCCACTGCGCATGCGCAATACCGCTCAGCTTGTGGCTCGCGCCCCAATCCGGGAAAGGCTTGCCACCAAATTGCAGCGCCAGTGCCGTGCTGGGCGAGTTGCCCAGCGAAAGGTCCTGCGCCATGTAGCGGTAAAACCGACCATTAGCGTCGCCGTTCGGCGCGAACGTCACAACCTCGTTGTCGGCCGTGAACTTCTCGATCGAATGGATCGGGCCGGCTATGGACAGCATCGCGACGAACGCGAGAATGTCGTCCTTCGACTGCTGCTTGAAGCCGTCATAGGTGCGCGCGTAGACGCGCAGGCCCGACATGCGCGTGCGCCCCATGGCATAGGGCAGGCCGGATTGCGGGTTGGTCGCAAAGGTGGTTGCGGAGCCCTGGGCGGAAAAGCCGGGAGCAGTGGCCGCCGCCGCCATGGAAAGGACGCCGGCTGCCAGGGAGCCATATGTGCCGATCGCGGTGAGCGTTGCCGCAGAGATGCCGGCGATACCTCCTGCGCTGGCGGCCGTCGTGGCGGTGGCCGCGACAGCCGGCGCGGCGAGGCCAGCGGTCGTCGCGACAAGCGCCACCGCCGCCACGACCATCCCCACGGTGCGGAGGGCTTTCGACATCAGAGAACGCTCCAGGCGCGCAGGATCGTGTTGGGCTGGAAGGTGACCAGGCCGGGATGATCCTGATGGAAACAGAACAGATTGCCGTTGCCGGCATAGATGCCCACAGCCCCCACAGGGCTGTCGCCTTCGATTTCCGCGATATCGCCGAGCAGCATGCGCGAATAAGGGATAGGCGTCAGGCCGATGCCGTCAGCCATATCGGCAAGCGTGGTATAGCCCAGACGTTTCAAGGCACGCGCTGCGCCCAGCGGCGACGAATAAGCGCCGGCCTTGCTGATCACGATCTTGTGGCCCAGCTTCTTGAGGTGGAATGCGGTCACTTTGGCGCAATCAACCTTGCCCCATTGGAAGGGCCTGTCGCGATAGCGGGCCATGGTCGCCTCGATCGCGGCGTGGCGTCGTTCGAGCGGGGTCATCGGTTCACCGCCGATCGGACATCGGGATGCCCCAGATGTTCTTCTGGTTGCCGCCTCTCGGGGGTTTGGCGCCCCAATAGAGGTTCACGTCGGTGCCGGTCATGTGCTCAAGTCCGAGTTCCCCGGGGTAGATGGACTGATGCCACGCATTCTGCGCACGCTGGCCTTCCTCGATCTCGAAGAGCCGCTCGAACACGCTGACGATGGTATATTCGACCTTGCGAGCGCCCTGCTGGTCGACGCTGATGGTGGGCACGTCGATCTCGCCCAGGAACAGGATTTCAGGCGTGCCAATTGCGATGCCGGAGATGGGGTCGACAGCCCCGACCATAAGCGTGGCGCGGCCCCCCTGCATGTTCGGATGCGACAGGGTGGCCGTGGCGGTCACGTCAGGCGGGAATAGCGCGACGGTTATCTCCGGTGCACTGTCGCCGATCTCTTCCGCCAGTTCCGACATTTCCGCGATCGTGCCGAATGTCGGGTCCTGACCGACATAGGTTTCCCCGCCGATCACGACAGTGGCCGAGCCGTCGACCAGCCGCAGCGTGTAGCTGGGCAGTTCGATCTTGAGCGCGCCGAAAAGGAGCACGCTGGGCTGCGCCAGCGCACTTTTGAGTGCTGGGTCCAAGGGATGCCCCCGATGTCAGAAAGGTTAAGCGCCCTCGGAGAGGGTGAAGGAAAACGAGGCCAGTCGATCGACGGAAATCTGCCACGACAGTTCGTCGCCGGGTGAAACCAGACCCTCGATCCTGGGCGCCGCGATTTCTACAACGTCATTGTTCGATAGCGATGAGCGGAGCAGCGGCCATACAGCCAGCGAAGCCGTTCCATCTCCTGCGACAGTCACATCCGCTGCGGCCATCTCCATGTAGCGCCGACCGGCATGGATAATGGCCAGCATCTGACCTTCCTTGACTACATATCCAGGCGTCATGCCCTTGAGAGGCACCGCTGTTCCCGATGTGACGTTCGCCGACACCAAGGGCGCGCCGGGATTGCCGGTGTCGAAGTCGGGCTGTGGCCATTCCATCCGAAGGCGATCTTCGCGCGCGCGAAGCAAGCGGGACTGGACGATAAGCGCCTTGTCGCGCGTCGGCACGGGCGGAAGCGTCACGCGAAGGCCGAAGCGATTGCCGAGGCGATTTATGCGCTGCTCGGGGCCGCCGAGGAATGGGGTCAGAACGCCGCCAAAGTCGCGCAGGAAAGGCTCGGCGGCGCTCGGCACCACCCAATCGGGCATGGTGATGACAGCCATTATGGCACGCTATTCCAAACGACCGCGGCAACCGCAGCGAAAGACAGGACCATGCCTGTCGCAAACCAGCGGTTACCACTGATGGTCCTGCAGCGCTCGGCATCTATCCGCCCTTCGATTTCATGCTGGCAGGCGATGGTGAAGTGATGCTGCGACAAGAACGCGCAGTTGAAGGCGAGCATGGCGAGGAACAGGCCAACGCCCCATTCGGCGCGGGTGGCGGGTTCAATAAATAGGCCAACGCCGTTGATCAGCAGCAGGGCCAGCAAGAAATTCTCCGCAAGCGATGCTTGGATGCGGACCCGCTCGATATATTCCGCTTCAGCCTTGGTGGTCATATCATCTCCCCGGGATACGGCGGCGTGCCGCGCGCGCAGCGTCAGCCCCGGCCGCGCTGCGGGCCTGCATAGAGCCGGCGACCGCCATAGGCGCGGCCACGCCGGCAGCGCGCCGCTCGACGATCACGTCGAAGTAGGGTGAAGGGACAATATCAATCCGGCTGCGGCCGCCATTGTCGTTCGCGCCCGCCTTCTCGACGCGAATCCGCTCGCTTGCACTGACCTTCGCCGCTCCGACGCCGTTGATCGATAACAGGTTATTGTCTACGCCGCCGAAGCCGCTGATCGTCCCGCCGGTGGCAAGCCCAGGAAGGCGCCATGCACCGACGCTGTCGGCGAGATTTGCAACATTGGCGTTAGCGGCACTGATCGACCCAGCGAGTGAATTACCCCCACCGAACACCGAGGTTGCGGCGTTCAGCAGGCCCCCGATGATGCCTCCACTTCCCCCCGCTGCCTGCTGGATCTGAAGTTTGATCAGGTCCGCGATCAGCTGGTTGAACAGTTGCCCGGCCAGCCCCTTGAGCTTCAGCGTGTTTGCCGCGGCGTTGGCCAGCTGGTCGTTCATGTTGGCAAGCCCGTCGGCCGCGACCTTCTCGAATGCCTCGTTCACCTCGGCGGCCGTCTGGGGGAGGCTATCGAGATAGGAGGCCATGGGGCCCATGTTCTGCTGATTGATGTTTGCCGTGTCGATTGCGCGCTGCTGACCTAGCTTGCCCTTCTGCATGGCGGCCAGATCCTTTTCGGCCTGGCTGCTCTCTTGCGAGTTGATGACCTGATCGAGCTTGGCTTCCCGCAGCTTATATTCGAGGTCAAGGATCTCCAGTTCGATGCGGCGGCGAGCGTCTGCCGTGCGGGCAAGATTTAGCTGGCCCTGTAGATTGTCCTTCTGCGCCTCCAGATCGGCGGTGCGGACATCGAACGCTTCACGCGCCAGGCGCTCTTGCAAATCGCGCGAAATGCCTGCCGAAAGCGACTTGCTGCTGCCGCCAACCACAAGATCGCTGCCTTCGCCGGAAACTCCGTAGAGCGCCTTGAGGGCTTTCTGCTGCGCCGCCTTCTGATCGACGGTGAAATGCTCATCATTGGCGATCTGGGCCGAGCGTTCATTGAACTCCTCCAGCAAAAGCTGGCTCTGAAGGTCGGCGCGCTTTTCGGCGTCGGTGGTGAGTTCCAGTTCCGCCTGCAACTGCTCCTGGCGCAGGCGGGACAAATCCTGCTGATGCTTCGCCTCGATCTCGGCAGCGGTCGGTCCAGTGGACCTCTTCGGCCGCTCTGCCACCGTAGGCAGAGCGCCATCGCCGGGAGCCGGACGAGGTGTCCGCTTAGCGCGATCAGCAGCCAGGCGGTCCATTTGGTTGACGCGGTTCATGACGTTATTCAACGCCTTGAACTCGCGATCCAGGGCGGCGTTCGTGCTCGCCGAGTTGTTCGGGTTTCGCCGTGCTTCGGAGTTTGCCTGCAACTTATTTGCGGTCTCCGCCCTCAGGGCGTAGCGACCCTCAGGTGTGGCGAACAGGTTCTTGGCAGCTTGCGTGCTGCCCGCTAGAAAAACGCCTCGTAGATTACGAAAGTTGGAGAAATTCTGATATGCCTCGCCGGCCTTCTGCGCCAGCCAGCCGAGACCATCAGCAAGGTCATTGATTAGCTGCGAGTTCTGCGCGACTGCGCCCGCTATTTTCGCTTCCAGAACTTGCTTTAGTTCGGCCACCTTGTCGGCGGAGCTGTCCGCATTCGCGATTAGTTCGTCCGACAGAACGATGCCCAAGCGCTGCGCAGCATCAGTCAGTTCATTGACCCCCCCACTCCCACCAGAGAGCAATGTGTCGAGCTTCTGACCGGCCTTGCCGAACAGGTCTATCTCGACGCGCGCGCGGGTGGCCGGGTCTTTGATCTTGGAAATGGCGTCGGCCAGCTTCGGGATCAATTCGCCTGCGGTATATACGCGACCGTTGGCATCCTGAATAGCGACGCCAAGTTCCCGGAATACGGACGCCTGCGCTTTGCTGCCCGCCTTCGCCTCGCCGACCGTTCGGGTCAGCTTGGCAAGGCTCTTATCCATTTCCTCCTGAGAGATGCCGGCCTGTGAGGCCGCATAGCGGTAGGTTTGGAGATCTCTGGTAGTGACGCCGAGTTGCTGCGCGACCTCGCCCAGGCTGCTGGCATAATCCAGCGCGCGCTTTCCTGCCGCGACAATCTCGCTGCTGGCCCAAATGCCGGCAACCGACGCACCGAGATTGCGCAGCTTGGCGAACTCCGCCTGTATGGCGGAAACCTGCGTCTTAGCGGTCGAGCGAGCGCGCTTTGTGCCAGCCTCAAATTCAGCAGAATCGAGGCCCAGCGTAACCCTAAGCGCGCCAATCAATGCACCGCCTGTTGCCATATAGAGTTCCACCGTTGAATAAGGCCGGACCCGGAAGGAGACCGATCAGTGAAAAAGTGCCCGCAATGCGCTGAGGAGGTGCAGAACGAAGCGAAGAAGTGCCGCTATTGCGGGCACGAATTTGGACTGAAGCCGCCTCAGATCGGCTGCTGCGGGATCATGGTTCTGGCTTTTATAGCGTTTGTGGCATGGGCCTTGCTCAGGACACCTTCGCCTGAGGAAACTGCCAAGAACGATCAACTGATGAGGGACGCGCAGACGAGAGTGCGGGCAGAGCGCCTTGTGAAGAGCCGTTTGCGCGATCCATCCTCCGCTGAATTTCAGCATTTCGGGAACGGGTGCGGGCTGGTGAACGCGAAGAACGGGTTTGGCGGGATGGCTGGCGAGCAAGGATTTATAGTCACGAGCGACGGCGTGGTGGCTTTGCAAGGCCAGAGCGCCAATTTCAGCAAACTATGGGACGCCCATTGTAAATAAAAAGCCGCAGCAACTAGCGGCTCGTGGCTGAAACCCATGCCTGCATAATTTGCAGCATATCGTCCGGCGTTTGAGGCTGCGCCTCGCGCTCCTCACCCAGCATTGCTGCCAGGCTGGGGAACTTCTCCGTTCGAGGTAGGGCTGCGATATGCCACGCCTGCCACGCCGCCAGCCGTTGCTGCTTATCGATGCGGGCCTGATAAGCATCAATGACCGAGCGGATCAGCCTTGGAGTTTCGCTCCAGAAATGCCGGCTTTCCCCACCCGCTTCGACGTAGAGGCCGTGGAGCCGGTGCCAGTCCCACGGGTCGGCTTCGGAGGGTTTTCCCCGTCCTTACCCTCCGTGCCCGGTTCGCGAAGACCGAAAGCAGCGACCATCATATCCGTCAGCGCCGCCCGGACGGAGGGCACCCCGACCTCGCCGAGAATGTCGCCGGCCTCTAGTTCGTGGCAGGGATGGTTCCGCTGGAGCGCTGCCCACAGCAATGTGCGGGTTAGAAGGATGTCGTCACCGTCGGCAAGGAACGACGAAACCATTTCCAGCGGCTTCATTGCAAGCGCCGACTGCGCATAGCAGAAGGCGTTGACATCAAGCACCAGATGGTAAGCCGTCTCGCCGATAGCGATAGACGCCTCCCCGCGCAGTGGATTGGCGGCCGTCATGCGCCGGCAGCCGCCTGCGTCACAGCACCCGCGACGCGGATGGTGATGGTCGCAGTCTGGCGATCATCGATCGGGATGGTCTTTTCGTAGCCCTTCACGATGCCAGGGAAGGTGAATTCCTGGTTCGCGCCGGACACCGTCGGGATGGAGATGGTCACCTCGATCGGTGCCGTCTCGGCCATGGCGTCGTTGACTACGGTATCGGTTGCGGAGCCAGCGTCATAGTTGATGCCGATCGTGATCTCGCCGTTGTCCTTCAGACCGGGGATATATTCGCGGGCGCGATCCGGGCTCTGGAAGTGCGTCGCTTCGACGTCGGCGATTTGCGGATTGGGCAGGCCGATCGCCGTGACCTGACCCAGAAGAGCGGCGGCGGCCGCGCCGATCTTGAAGGACACGGTCGAACCGTGACCAATGGTAACATCTGCCATCTCAGGCTCCTTTTTAGAGGGACTTCCACCAAACAAAGAAATCAGCGCTGATGCCGCCGACCGCGCCCACGCCGTCCACGTCGACAAAGGGCATATCCCGCTCGCCTTCGAGGAAGGACATGCTGAATGCGGTTTGGCCGACCGTCCTGGGCTGCTCCATCTCGGCCTTCAGCGCGTCGAAGAGTGGCTCAAAGTCGCGCACCTCCAGACCGATGCTGTCGAACTGGATGTGACTGCCATAAAGGCCGCTATCGCCATCGAAGGTGTATTGGTTGCCGGGCGTAATCTTGTAGAGAACCATGGCGGGCAGAGGGTCGCCCTGCTTCCGCTTGTTCCAATAGATGCGCGGGCCCACGATGGCGCTGATCGCGGCGTTCGCCACCAGCCGGGAACGCAGATCAATGCGCATGGTCACCTATTCCGCCTCGCCAGCCGTTGGGCCGATTTGTAGATCTCGTCCCAGAGCAGGGTGCCAATGCCGTCGAGGACTTCCTTCTGCACGCCGTCCCATGCTGGCCGGGCGTGCGGCTGCGGCGCCTGATGGGCATTGCCGAATTCCGTCTGGATGCCTGCCGGATCATTGGTGCCGGCATAGACCTCCGCGAAGTTCTTCCCCTCCTTGCGGGCTGTTTTCGCCTGGCTCTTGTTGAGCTTCGTGCCGATCACATAGCTATCGCGCAGCGTGCCCGGCGGGCGGTTTGGCGTGCTCTCCGGATCGGCGTCGACCGGCGCGAGGTGGCGAACGTCGTCAATGAACGGCTCCAGCGCCTTCTTGCCCGCGCGAACGAGTGTGGCCCGGGCGGTCGACTTCGGCAGGTCGCCAAGGGCAAAATCCAGCGCGGCCAACCCCTCGATCGTCTCCGCCATCACCCCGCCGCCCTAATTGCCGTAAGCCGGACGCCCTCATTGAGGCCCAGATCCTGCTTCGCGGTGATGTTCCAGATGCCGCCGTCGAACGCGATGCGATGATTGATCACGCTGATGGCGCGGGTTTTGCTGTTGCTCAGCACCTCGAATGATGCCGTTTGCGATCCGCCCTGCTGCGCGGCTTCGCGCTGCTCTTTGCCGGATCCGTAAATTACGTCAGCCCAGGGTCGAGCATAGGGAGACCACGTTTCAACCTCGCCGCCATAGCCGTCCTCCGAGACGGTCCGCGCTTCAATCGTGATGCGCTTATCGCGGGCACCGGCATCGAGCGACATCAATACCAGACCCTGTACGGGGCAAGTAGCCGCTCAACCGTGACGGACATTGGCACCTGCGCGACCGTCATTGTCGCGAAGCTTGCGCGGCTGCGGAACAGATCGGCGACCATCAGGAGGATGGCCGCCTTGATCGGTGCAGGAATGATCTCATAGCCCGCGCGGTAGCTGATCTTGACGGCTTCCTGATCGTCCAGCCAGGTCGGCCAATTCGCACCAGACTTCCGCCAGACCTCCGCGCCCCGCAAATCATAGATGCTGGGATCAATTACATCCCAGCCGCTGCCGGTGCGGGCCTCGATACTCGTCACATCGATGATCGGCGGAAACGGCAGATGCAGGATGCGGTCGAACTCAGGCGCGGGAAGATAGGCCTCCAGCTCCTGCTCGCCAATGGCGCGGCCAAGCCAGCCGTCCGGCCCGTCGATATGTCCGGTCGCCGCGGCGATCAGGCTTTCGACGAAGAGCTTCTCCTCCTCATCACCTCCAAGGCGCAGGTGCGCGTCAGCCTCCTCCCAAGTCACCACCGGTGTGGGAGGAGTGACGACGACGACGCGCATCAGGAGTTGCTCGCGCCTTTCGTCTTGTCGTTTGCCTTGGGCTCCGCCTTGTTGCGCGGGGCGTGGGCCGCCTTATTGGCGATCGGCTGGATCTTCTTCTCGTCCACTTCCTCGTCCTCCTTGCCATCATCGGGGTGTTCGTCTTCGCCGACGATCTCGACGAGGCCGACCGCCTTCAGTTCTGCCGCGCGGGCGCGGGTGACGATATGGGTTGAACCGGCGATCACATTCTTGTCGACGTCCGTACCTTCGGCGCCGCTGTAGTCACGAAGAACCTTGATTTTCATGGGGCTTCTCCTTTTCGGACCGTCGCGGACGGCGGTCTGAAAAAGAGGGCCGCCGAAGCGGCCCCCTCACGCATACTGATTAAGCGACGTTGCCGAAGTCACCGTAGATCAGCGCCTCCGGGCGATAGACCGCCAGGCCCAGCCGCTCTTCAGCGCGGATCGTGACGAGGTTCTTGATGAAGTTGTCGCGATCCTCGGTCGACAGTTCGACATTGGCGTCTTCGCGGTCGAAGACCTGAGCGGCGAGCTTGAACGCGCCCGTCAGGAACTTGTCGACCGTCATCGCCGGGGTTTCGACGACCGGCAGGCGCCACAGGGTCGGCGTCGCACCGTTGGTGGGATTGCCGATGATGTAGCGGCCCTCGCCGTCCTTCATCGTCTCGATGCGAGCCCAGTCAATCGGGTTCAGCACGTGGCCGGTCGCAGGATATTCGGCCAGCACCGCCTGAAGCATGGCGTAGCGAAGCTGATCGATCATGTTGTCTGCGACGAGGCCGCCCGGCGCAGCATAGGCGGTAGCCTGCGGGATGATGCCCAGCAGGTTCGAGCCGGTGCCGTCGCCCTTCAGAAGCTGAAGCTCTTCGGCATAGGCCAGACCGTAGCGCAGACGACCGTCGATGTAGCTTTCCAGCATCGGCGCGTCGGCCAGGATCTGCTTCGACGCCTGCACCCAGTGCGCGATGGTCGCGACCGGCAGGGTCTTCAGATCGAACTTCAGTTCGGACTGAGCCTTCTGCGTGGTTTCGGCCGCCGTCGCCGCATTGTTGGTGAAGCCCGTCTCCTGCACAAACTGGATCGCGTTGGAGCTGGTGCGGCCCGGGGTGATCAGGTCGCGGACGGTCAGGCGGCGCTCCGGAGGAGCGACAATGCCGGACTGACGATCGGGGATGATCAGGTCGCCGGCCGAGCCATCGGCATCGGTGGTCAGCGAGGTGATGATGGCCTTGCATGCGAAGGCGACAGAGCCCTTCGACGGGGCGCGGTCCATAAAGGACTTGATGCCTTCGTCCGCGACGACCATCGAGCCGACAGACTTGCGCCCACCGTTGCCATCGGGATTGCCCGACCGCGCCAGCTTCTGCTCGATCTCGGTCATGGTGGCCGAAAGCTCGTTGAACTTCACCAGCGCTTCGTCCGCCTTTTCCTTCGCGGCGGCGGTGAGCTGCTCGCCCTTTTCGAGGCGGCCCTTCGCGTCTTCTGCGAATTCCTTCACCTTGTCGGTGGCGGCCTTCAGGTCGCGCGAAAGCTGTTTGATGTCCGGCTCGTCCGCTCCGCCGTCCTTGCGACCGAACTCGCGCGGCTGGAATTCGGGCGACACAACGGCGCCCATGGCCAGTGCCGCCATCGACGAGGCGGCCAGAATGTTGGGATGCTTCATTTTCTACTCCTCAGAGCTTGGGCAGGTTAAAGCCTGCAATGGCGTCGGAAATTGATTTGATGTCGCCGGCGCCCTCGGACTCTCTCCGGAGCAGGTGATCTAGGCCGTGGCTGGCGATTGCCGCGGCCTGCGATTTCGAGAAGGGGAAAGCCTCGCGCAGTGCCTTCTCGAATTCGGATTTCGTGGGGAGCTGTCCGCGTTCCAGCTTGAACTTCACCGCTTCGATACGGGCGTCGTCGTTCGCGGGGAACGTCACCAGGCTGACCTCCACCAGGTCCAGCTCGGTCAGCGTGCGGACCCCGGTCTTTTCGTCGTAGCTCGACTTGCGAACCCAATAGCCGATCGACAGGCCCGACACGGCACCGGCCTTCAGCAGCGCATGGGCCTCCCTCGCTTTGGGCACATCGTCGATCAGCAGCCGACCCGAAACTTTCAGGCCGTGCTCGTCTTCGGAAAGGGCCTCATAGACCCCCAGCGGCGCGGAGGACTGATGCTGCCACAGGACGGGGACGGGGCGCCCCTTCGCCGCGATCTCCTTCAGGCTCTGCGTGAACGCGCCGGCCGCGACGATCTCGCCGTAGCTGTCGGTCACGCCGAAGACAGAGCCATATCCCTCGAAGGTGCCGTCATCCTTCACAGCCTCGGCCTTGATCGACAGGCTGAAGTCGCGGACCTTCAGTTGCCCATGCTTGAAGTGCATCAGCATTCGATTTTCTCCGGTTCGAGCATGTGGCGCAGACCCAGCCAGTCGATGATCGACCGCTTTGCTGCCTCGCTTCCGGTGCTCGTGAGTTCGCCCAGCCGCCCGGCCGGGATCATGTTGGACTGGATCGTCAGATCGTCTCCGCCTTCGATCGGTGGCAGGTTCTCTAGGCGACGAACCTCGTTGCGCGTCATGATGCCGTTTTGCACCATGGCTGCGTAGAAGGAGGCGCGGCCGGCACTGTCGGCGCGCAGCAGCCCCTCGAAATTGATCTCGACCGTCACGGTGAGACGCTCGGCAGGCGTCAGCAACTGCTTCATGATCGCCTGTTCGATCCGCTTCAGCCGCTCGCGAAGGCCGAACATCAGCCATCCGAGCGTCTGCTGCTCGATGCTGCTCCCCAGATTGGTGTTGCCTGCCGTGTGGCCAATCATATGGGGCGGGACACCGAACCACCGGCAGCCGTCCTCCACAGAGAACTGCCGGCTTTCAATCATCTGCGAATCGACGGCCTTCATCTCGATGGCCTGCCAGCTCAGGCCGGCTTCGAGGACGAGCGGCTTGCCATTGTTCTCGCCGGCGAAGGGGTCGACGACATATTTGTAGATGTCATCGCGCTGGTCGGGCTTCAGCGTCTGATTGTTCTGCGTTGTCAGCACGCCCGAGGGACGGAGGCCGTTCTTGTATACTTGGGCGGCAGCTTCATCTGTTGCCATCGCCAGGCCGAAGGAGTGGCGGCCGAAGGCCAGCGTCGAAAGGCCGCCGAGCGGCGAGCCGCCGAACCCCCGGATGTGGAACATCTCGTCTTGCCCGATGTCGACGGTCTGGCCGGCGTCGACATAGCGATACCGGATTGAGCCATCGGCAACGCGACGAACCTGCACGATCTCGGGGCGGACCGGCGTCAGCGCGACCACCTTGCCACCCCGCCCGCGCGTGATCCGGGCGAAGGCGTTCCCCCAAAGCTCCAGGCTGACGCACATGAACTGCCAGAAATCCAGCGCCGACTGGTCGGCATTGGGGCTATCGTGCAGAATCCCATAGAGCGGGTGGGATTTGAAGATGGAGCGGCTGTCGTTCGGCCCGTCCTGATAGACCATGAACGGCAGCGACGAGATCGTGCCAGACACCAGCCGGACGCAGGCCCATACGGTCGATAGTGTCAGGGCGTTCGAGGCATTTACCGTCTTCCCGCTCGACGACGTGCCTACGAGCGCCGCCTTCCAGGCACTCGGGCTCAGCAGCGAGAGCGCGGTTCGGAACCCACGCCACATTTTCCGGCCGAGCGTCACGCGGCGCGCGCCCTGGCTGCGGCCAAGAAGTCATTCATGCCGTTGTCCTCTTCGGCGGGCAGCAGCATCGGGGCGGTCGCGTTGATCATGCCGTCCACCCCGTCGATTTTGTTCGGACTATTGGCCGTCTCCTTCTTCGGAAGGAGGCTGCCATCGGTTCGGCGATCGACAACCGCGTTGCCGATCATCCAGGTCATCACCGGATTATCGTCATGCTGCAGGCGGTGTGGCCCTGCCTTCACGCGCGCCTCGATCGCCTTCGCCGGATCCGTCGCATTGCGCGCGTTCTTCGCGAGCTGGACGGCGAACGGATGATCGGGTTCGCCGAAATCTTCGTTGAGGCGGCTCGCCATCGCTAGGCCGCTGTTCCATTGGTCGAACGTCGCCTTCTTGGCGGCCGTCCGTTCCTTCAGTTCGCGGATCAGATCCTCGATGCGGCGGTGATCGATGAAGTCCCCCTCTGTCGTCGTGAGGAAGCCTTCCTTTGCCCAGCGCCGGTACAGCTCAGTAATCTGCTTGACGTTGGTATCTTCGGACTTCAGCCGCGCTTCTGGCACGAAGAACCATGTCTTGACGAGCAGACGATCCTCCCGGTCGACGGCGGCCAGCACCACGGCGGAAAGGTCATCGACGTTGGAAAGGTCGGCGCCTATCCAGCAATCCAGCCCCTCGAAATCATCCAGCGACAGGTTCGAATCGCCGCACTTCTGCCATTGCGTGACGTTCAGCCAGGCGGACAGCGCGCCAATCCAGACGTTCAGGCGCTTGGTCTTGAACTCGCCTTCCGCTGCCGGATTGTTCTTCGCCTCGATCGCATAGGCGCGCAATTCTTCCACCTGAACGGCCGACCCAAGCAGCGGGTTAGCCTTGCACCAGTTGCGCTCATCGAATGGATCATCGCCGACCTTCCGGCCGTCGTCATAATCCTCGGCGCGATCCAGCGTGAAGATGATCGCGAAATAGTGCTCCGCCTCGATCGCCCGGTTCAGCACCTTGGCGGCGAAGGTGCGTTCCTCGTAACACGGCCCGTTGATGTCGGACCCGGCCGTGGTAATCGCCCACATAAGCGGCTGCTTCCGCGCGCCGAAGGCCGAACGCATCACGTTGTAGAGGCTGCGATCCTTGTGCGCGTGGAACTCGTCGAGCGTGACGAGGTGCGGGTTGTGTCCGTCCTGGCTCTTCGACTTCGCGTGCAGCGGTTGCATGTAACCGCCGTTGTCCGCGCAGGTGATTGACTTCGCCCAGGGCGTGACGCCGAACGCCTCCTGAAGGTCCGGCAGCTTTTCGACCATGCGCTTAGCCGGGTAGAAAACCTTCTTGGCCTGATCGAACGTCGTGGCGACCGTCAGGATTTGAGGACCGGCCTCGTTTTCGCAGCATAGCGTGTAGAGCGACACGCCTGCCGTCTTGGTCGACTTCGCGTTTTTGCGAGCGACCTCTTCATAGACCATCGTGAACCGGCGCAGGCCGTTGTCCTTGCGCCGCCATCCGAAGACGGTCGACAGGACGAAGATTTGCGCCGGCTCAAGGTCGATGCACCCGCAGCGATCGTCATGGACACCATCGGCAGCGCCGGGACATTTGCACCAGTTGCCCTCGATGTGCGGCAGCTTCTCGATGAAGTCGCAGACATCGTTCCCGTGCCAGTCCGAATAGGTGTAGGCGAACTCCTTGGTCTTCGCCCGTTTCAGATCGTCCAGATGGCGCTGGCATGCCTGCCGGACCATCTTGCAGTGCCGCTTCTGCTGCTTGTCCGCCACCGCCGCCTTAGCATAGGCCAGCGCGATAGCGGTATAGTCCCTAGCGTGACCCGTTGCGGGCGAATGGGTTGCGGTTTTTCGTCGGGTCATCGGTCACCTTGCCGACCCGGCTTTTGCGTCCAGCGATCCCCAGCAGCTCGGCATATTGCCGCAGCAGCGTCAGATAGGCGGCGCTGGGAGGCTCGCCGCCCGCCTTGAACGCCATGCGCACTAGCGCTTCGGCGGAGCAGTATCGGGCGAACAGGTCGCTATCGAGTTCGGACGTGCCGGCCGCCATCACGCGGCCGATGTTTTCCTGCCAGACATCGATCGCCTCGGGCGTCAGATAGTCCGGCATAGCCGGGGGACTGCCCGGCACAATGATCTCGGTTTTCAGTCCGTCGCGCACCGGCTGGAGGGTGCCGCGCGCCGCTTTCACGGCCTTCGGTTCAGGTTTTCGCCCTCGCTCCATGATGCCTCGCAACATTGTTGCGGGCCACGGTCGCAAAGTTTTAGAGGCCCGAAAGTTTAAATCGCACGCGCAGAAAAAGACCTCCGGCCCCGGTCCTACGCGCTAGGGGGCCTGACTTTCGACCCGCCCCACCCATTGGGTCCGATCCGGCCCGGTTATGGTCTCGCCCGTGCCCTCCGCGCCCTCGCCGCCTCCTCGGCCGTCTTGATGTCGTGACAGGGCTTGCAGATGCCTTGATAGTTCGCCCGGTCGCCCGTCCCGCCTTCGCTTAGGGGCTTGATATGGTCAGCGATGGTCGACGGGGTCACGCGGCCGGCGTCCGCACAGGGACGGCACAGCGGTTCCTCTTGCAGCACCATGACCCGCATCAGGTCATGCTCGCGGCCATAGCCGCGCTCCTGCCTGCTCTTGCGCGTGGTGGACCAAGCCTTGGCGCGAGGCTTAGCCTTCAGGCTGGGTGGGCGGCTTGGCATCAGATCGCATGGTCACGGTGACGACGCCCCGCACCTCCTCTCTCACCAACTCGTCGTCCCCCACGATAGCCTTGCCGTCTGCGTCTACGGCGAACTTCACGACCAGGCCGGCGTCCATGTCATAGGAGATGACCTGATCCTGCACGACGCCATCCACGCTGATCGACAGGCGCGGAGCAATAGACCAATCAACCGTCTCGTCATCAACCGACATGCGGCGCGGGATGGTGTCGGGCATATCGCCTCCTGAATGACTGCCGCTGACCCCTCCATCTCAGGGGTTACCGAAAGGCCAGCGGCTTCCACCGTTGCCGGGGGAACTGGAGCGAGTGGAACCAATTGTTCCGAAATGTCGTGACGCGGGCCGGGCTTGATACCGGCTGCTGGCGGGTGTCCCTCTGGCTGTACCCATCCGTTGCTGATCGGGGGCCTTGGCTGGTGGTTCGGTTAAGCCAGCGTTCCATGGCCTGCGCTTCCTTCAGCGCCGCCGCGTCGGGGGTGCCGGCCAGATTTCCTCTCGGTCTGTCCGGTCGGCAATTATGACCCGTCACCAGCGCGGACGCTCATAGCACGTCTGCCTTACCGCCCGCCGTGGCGACGGATTAGCTGCTGGCCTTGGGCAAGCCCGATAACTGGAACGGCGCATGCGCCGGGATAAACCAGTCAGAGCGGGAACATGAAGCCAACGAAAAAGGCCCACGCGTATCGCTGGGCCTTCGCTGGACACAATGGTCCTTGGGCTTTTTTGGACGATTTCGTGGCCACTTGCAAGAGGGTTTTTATAACCCTCGCGTAGACTTAAAGCTCTTTGCGTCTGCCTCCAATTGCGCAGCCCACGCTTCCTCCGCCATCGTGAAAGCTGCGTCGGGATGGAGGCGCTTCACAGCGCAGAGCAACGGTCGTGCGAGATACTCCATAACGCGGAGTTGCCCTCCCTTGCCGTCGGTGATGTCCCAGCCGAGCCGCCCCCAATATTCGTCAGCCTCGTCGCGCATCAGCTTGAGGAACTCGAAACGGGGATCGTCCATGGCGATCTCATCCTCGATGTCGATCTCGCACACGCCGAACAGATCTTCAGCGAGATCGTGAGCCCACTCGATTGTCTCGTCCTTCCAGCCGTGCTGCTCCACTTCCCATTCAAGCACCCCCACGCCAGGTTGATCACGCAAGCAAATTAACGCCATCAGGTTACCCCGCTAATCCTCGACCGAATGATGTCAGCGATGTCGGTCCAGTCCCGCAACATACCACGATCATCCAAGAACGCAGCATCGATCGGCGGCATCGCAGACGCGACGGACGTATCTGGACCGAGACGATTTTCAGGCTGCTCGTCGACTTCGTTAGACGCCAGCCGGATCGAAGGATTGAGCCAAGTCGGCTCGACTATCTGGCCATGGTTCATGGCGTCGATTTCCTCGGGCCCGACCAATGAGAACGCGGCGGCCACGCACAATGGCCAGCGATCTATTGCCGCTATGAGTTCGCGCCGAGCCCGCCGATTATGGACCCGGTAACGACGCGCCGCCACGGTGAACCCGATCGCGTCGCCTACGATCATGTCCAGCACCATCTGCTTGGGCATGGGCAGCATGTCTCGCCAATAGCCATATGCCAGGTGCATTCGGACCCTTAGCACGCCTTCTGCCGCCCGACCGCCACCGCGTGACTGATCGACGCGGGCCTCAAGGCTCGCCACCTTCACCGCCACGTCGGCCTCCAGGCTGCGATAGACGTTCGCGATCTGCGCTGCCCATTCGAGCTGGTCTTTGTCGATGGTGCCATTGCGGTGCAGTTGGACGAGTGAGCCATCATGCGTGCGGGTCGAGCGTTCCCACGTCTCAGGCGTGCCGTAAGCCTTGTGATTCCACGCCTCGCGAACCTGCACGGCTTCCTCGATGCCGGGTTCCAGCCGCATAGGACGCTCAACCATCTTCGGCTTTCTGCGGCCCTTCCGCTTACCCTCAATCACGCGTTCAACCGGGCGCGGAAGGCCCAGCACCAGATGCTCGACCCGCTGCTGCTCACGCTTCCGCGCCGCCGCCAGGCGCGCCATGCGGGCGTTGAACCGCGCCACGCCTTCCGGGTCCGCCGCATAGGCCGCCGCGAGATCAGCGCGAGCCTTTGCGATCCGTTCTGCCCGCGTCATCGTCTTGTCCGTCACCGCTTCATGCTCCCCAGGTCGTCAATCACGTCGTCTATTCGTTCGCAGGCTTCCCGCCGCAGTTCCGCCGCCAACGTCGGCATGGCGCCGTTCATCCCCTTGATGAGCAGCTTGACCGCCGTCAGAGACGCAGCAAGGTCGGCGGGGGTCGGACGGGAGCGCTTCACGATTTGCGCCTCATCCGGCGCATCATCTCGCGCACCGTCACTGGCGCATGATCGATGACGGAAAGCGGGAGTCGAAGATCGCCCCGCAAGGCCCGCTCGTCCACGTCCGATAAATACCGAGACGGGCTCGCCTCGACCTCATCGGCCATTCGCTCTGCCCAGGCGACCGTATCCGCAGAGGGAATACCGTCCCCACCTACGGCGATCTTGCGCCGCAGTGAACGGTATCGAAGCGAGTAGACGAGAGACGCGGCGGCGAAGCCCCAGGCTATTCCAACAGCCAGGGCGGCGAGCGGGGTAAAAGTCAGCGCGGCGGCAGGGGTGGGGCGGGGCTTACTCATGCGACCAGTTCCAGAGGAACATCGGTGCAGGCGACGAGTGCGCGCCGGACCTTCGCCGGGTCGACGCCGTCGCGGCAGATGATCTGCCCGACGACAGTCCAGAGCTTAACCACCCGTTCGTGGTGCTCCAGTTCGTGCCAATCTTGGCAACAGGCGAGGTCGCTCCGGAATAGGTGCGCCGCGACGCCGGCCCTATCGGGCCATTCGACCGCCATGACTTCGCCACCCGGCGTCCAGCAGAGCATCAGCCGGCCGAGGGGGATTTTGCGAACTTTAGCAACAATAGCAGCTTTAGCATCAGCCCTGCTAAAGAGGCTATAAAACATATCAATGTTCATAATATGTTCCATCATTATTATATATATAACAATAGGTTATCCGCCCTCCATTCCCTGTTGGAACGTGGTGGATCAGGCCTGTCGATGAAAACTTTAGCGGCACTTTAGCAGCCTCCTTGCTAAAGCTATGGGCCAGAGCGCGGGGCGAATGCCTGCCACATTGGCACCTGCCCTAAGCGCTCCATCCGGGGGTATCGAAGCAGTGAGCCGCGCTGGTCGGCAAGGTGCCAGCCATCCGCGTCTACTGCGCAGACCGTCAGAGGCGAGAGCATCCGGCCGATCGTCATGGCGACGCCATTTCGATCGACCCTGCGGGCTGCCGGGTCAGGATTGCAGCCGAACATATCCAACATCGTCCAGCCGTACCGCAGGCCGTCATCGGCCCATTCGGTAGCGAACTGGTGAACGCGCCAGCAGAAGGTATCCCAGCCTTGCCGCGACATGAAGGCGGGGTCCGGAAGCCGTAACAGGGCATCTACGCCCTTCGCCCAATCCTTGCCCCCTGCTAAAGCTGCTAAAGCTGCTAAAGTCTCAGCCCGGTTCATGCGGAACCGGCGGAAATCCTCGGCTTTTGCCGATATTTCGAATGCATCAAGACTATCGCTTGGGGCTGCTATAGTTTGCGAAAGAGCGCGGTTACGCATGGCGGACCTGTATCCTCCAGCACTCGCGCACCTTCTTGCCGGACACCATGCCGCCGCCGGTCATAGGGGCGGAAAGATGGTCGTGGCGGACAAGGGCGGCGATGATTTCCTTGATCTGGTCGGCGTTACGCTTTCTGATCTGGGCTGGGCCGCGCTGTTGAATGGCGCCGACCGAAATCAGGTTTTCCTTCCAGTCGTTTTTCAGCCAGTCGGAGACTACCTGGGCGTCGACCAAAACTTGGTTGGGAGAGGCGACGCCGAACAGGCGGACCGCCTCTGTGAGGTAATATCGTGCGAGGGTAATGCCGGACGCGAGCATCTCGTCCTCAATGGCGTCGATCTTCGGCCCGAAATGAAATACCGCCAGCACTGCGGCTATGCGTGCCGCCTGCTCCGGAAGTTTTGTGGCGAATCCGCGAACGTCTGCTAGATCGCCACCCTTGCCGATCCTCCGCTCCAACTCGTTTGCGAATGCCCACCAAATTTCCTTCGCCATCGGCGTCAGCGGAATAGCCTTTGGCTTCAGCGCGCGGGTTTCCTCATCCATCGGAAGTTTCGCCCGGATGATTTGCGCAAGCCTTCGGTCAAAGCCTTCGATCGCCTGAGCTATTGCCGGATCGGCCGGCGCACGGGGATCAACAAGGCGCGTCCCCGCAAGACTTTCCGGCTGGGCAACCAGCAGGCGGCTGAGAAAGCCCTGTCCCTTGAACTCCGCGTCACCGAGCAGCCTGCCGGCGAGGATGGGTTGGATCATCATGTGAAATGTCAGGCGGCGGCCGTACAGGGACGTGGAGCCTTCGCCGGCCGTCAGCCTCTGGACCGGCTTGCCGTCCCAAAGATCGCTGAGCGTCGACACGGTGAACAGGCGGCTGTCTTCCGATAGCCCGTATCCGCCCAGCCATGACCCGCCCTCATCGGACATCAGGCCCAACGATGGCCGGGCGTGCTCGAATTGCTTGATCAGGCCCTGCGTCGTGCCGACGCGGACCGTTATGACCGGCGTCATCGGGTCTTGAGGGCGCGGGCCGAGATCCTTTAGCGCCTGCTCGATCGCCTCCCGGCCCTTCTTCTTCGACTGGGTCAGCGCTTCGCTCTTGCTGGTATCCCAGGCGAGTTTGCGGGCCATGAGTTCATGCTCCATTCGGGCATGCTGCTCCTGAAGGTCGCGCTGATACTGACCGATTTCATTTGTCGCGATGTCGTCGGTTGTCGATTTGCGGTCGCCGCTCTCAGCCACCGTGACCAGAAACAGGCTGACCGGGCGCGCCTGATCAGTCGGCAGCAGGACGTTGACATAGGGCTGAACGGCCAGGGAGCAGGCGCTCAAAACCGAATTGGCGGCGAGCGCCGGGGGCACCATCACCTTGCGCGATATGGCCGCGACAGCCGATCCGATCGTTTCGCCCAACGCCTCCAGCGGGTATTCCTCGCCCTTGCTGATCTCCCCCGTCAACGGCAGGGGTTCAGGGCGGGCAAAATCGGCTTCGTCCATCTTTTGCGCGAGCGTCGCCATCAGTTGCGCACCCCCCGCAATTGATCATTCCAGTCCTTGAAAGGGGGGTCGGGAAAGATGGCGCCTACCGCCAAGCCTAGCCGCATATACGCGGCGGTCGCCTCATCGACCGCAACCCGTCCGGCGCTGCCGTTGTCACCTGCCAGGGTGATGAATTGCACCTCTGAGGGTATCGACACGCGGGGCATGAGCGCGGTGCCGCATGCAACCCAGACCGTTTTGTCCGGAAGCTGCTGCCGCAGCGTCAGTCCGTCCTCTGGACCTTCGCATATGATGAGATGATCGGACGGGGGGCCGATCCGAAACGCTGATCCGATCACAGCCCCATAGCTGAGTTTCGCCTTCGCCCTGGTGCCGTCATCCTTGATGCGTTCGTATTTCCTCCGGCCACCATGAGCGAGGAAGACACATTGCACGCCGACGACTGCCCCGGTTCCGTCCTGTAGCGCGCAAGCCATGGCGGGAAAATCGCGGCCGACCTCCCCCGTCTCCGGATCACGCCAGCGCGGCGTCATGACGAACCGGACCGTCTCCGGCAGGTCCATCGTGATTCCGCGCGACCGGGCATAGACTTCGGCGGGAGTGCCAGATGCAGGTACTGATCTCGACCAGATCGAGCGGGCAAGCGCGATGCGCTCGGCCATGTCCCGTTCGTCCTCGGCCTTTCGCTTCGCGCGCTCCTCGTCAGAGATCACGGGGAAGGCCTCGCCCATCAGGCACTCAACAGCCTGGATGAATGTCATCCCTTCCTTGTTGACCAGGAAGCGGATGGCATCGCCGGCCGCGCCGCATCCCCAGCAATGATAGGTGCCCTTGGCGTCATTGACTTCGAAGCTGGGCGACCGCTCGCTATGGAACGGGCACAGTCCTACCAGCTCGCGCGGGCCGCGTTTCTTCAGGTTGGTGTGGCGCGCGACAATATCGGACAGGCTATGCCTCGCCTTCGCTTCTTCCACGATGCGCTGGAACTGCGCCGCCTCTGCCGCCGACCGCTGCTGACGATATGATCTGCCCCCAGACATCGGCGTCACTCCGCCTCGGCAGGAGCAGCGAAGATGTCGGGCCGAATGAGGTGCTTTGGCACGCCGGTTGCCTGCTCAGCGGCCAACACCCATTCAGCAGGCATGGGATGCCCCTTGCTGAGATGATACCAAACCCGCTGTTGGGATGTTCCGACCTTGCGGCCGAGATTTGCTTGGCCACCCGCCTTCTGAACTGCGGTGGCGAATGCTTCTTGAGGCGACATGGCAGGGACCATAGCCGCTTTACCAGACTTTAACAATTATTTTTGTAGGGATTTCGCGCGTCAGAGGGGGTATGACAAAAAAATGAGTGGATATAAACAAGAGAGCATTGCTGGGCTGGCGGAATTTATCCGCAACTCGCGCCGGACGTTGAACATCTCCACCGCAGAGCTTGCCGATCTCGCGCGCGCGAAAGCGAGGGCAGCGGGAGATAATATCGGCCTCTCACAGCAAACCATCTCTGCCTTTGAGCAGGGCCGGGCAAAGCGCATGCCGGGCTGGGCTCAATATGTCTATGAAGCGCTCAGCGAACTGGCTAGCGATGAAGGAAACCGCACCTTCGAGCGTGGCACCGCGTCTGTCGACGTCGAGGTTCTACCGACGTATGCGGGCGCCGGCGGAGGAGGAACCGGGGAGGGCGATGTTGAGAAGATAGCCTTCTCTCGCGCCCTGGTCGAATATGAACTCAGGGCCAAACCCAAAGACCTTCTTGCAATCCAGATAGAAGGAAATTCCATGACGCCAGACTTTCAGTCCGGCGATCAACTTCTGGTCGACAAGCGGAAAACGTCCCTCGCGCAGCCAGGCGCGTTCTGCCTCTGGGACGGCGACGGCTATGTCGTAAAATATCTGGAGAAGATTCACGACAGCGAGCCACCGAAGGTTAGGGTGATCAGCCGCAACGAGATATATCGAACAACCGAACGATTAGCTGAGGAAGTTCAAATACTTGGCCGCGTCGTGTGGTTCGCTCGCCGCGTGTAACGATTTTTCAACAAAAATAATTGTTGCAGTAACCAGAAAACTGGTTATCTCTTGTCGCGTCACCTGATCGCCCACGGGTCGAAGACGGTGATGCAGGCAGGAGCGCGCTGGCGTCCGTAGCCCCTCGGTAGGGGCAAGCGCACGGTCTCTCCTGTCACTTAGACACAGGAGACCCCGACTATGCCTAACGGCAACACGTCGCGGAGCGATGCTGCTCCGCGAGCAGCAGAATTGCATGCCGAAAAGACGGCGACTTCCATCATAGAGATGGCCCGCCATATCGCCAAAGCCGAAGCGCTCCATACCCGCGCAGAACGACTGGCATCCGTGCGCAAAAACGTCGCATTTCAGAATGTCAGCACCATCTCTTTCAAGGTTTTGACGGAGGCCCAATACGCCCTTCTCCACCTTCACCCCGAAGGTGATGATCGCGACCTCATGATTCTGGCCGGATTGGCATCCGCCATGGCCGATCAATTGCCCGACATCGTGCCCGAAACCGAGGACGATGCCACCAAACTGTGCGAAGGCATCAAGGCAGCGCTCCGCACCATCAGCGCCTATCTGTCGCAGACCTGGCCGGCAGGGGCGGAGTCTGTTGATCCGATCTACCCGGAATTGGCCCGCAATATCCGCCAGGACGTCCTTGTCGTCAACGCGCTCCGCGCCGATGCTGAAGAGGGGGCGCCCCATGTCCGCGCCTAATAAAATCCACATTCACACGGGGCAGCGGGCGCTGCCTGAGTGGATCGCAGAGCGGGTCCTGTCGGAACTAGACGCCGACGGTAGCTTCAATCTTGATGCATCTGACGGAGAGACCCAGGTCCAGCGTGGCTTTGCGGTCTTCGAAATCAATAATGGCGTGTACGCCTGCCTCCCCAAGGTGATGCCCGAAAAGCTGAAGCAGATCGCCGGAGCCGACAATGAGGTCGTGGCCGATCTTAGCGAGAAAACCGAAGCGATGAAGGCGCAGAGGCAAGCCTTTCGGTCCGGCCGCAAGTCGAGGATCGGCATGGATAAGCCGCTGCGGATCAAGCCAGCGATCGGAACGCCCCCAGCGCCACAGTTCCAGCCGCTGGAGAACCTCAAGGTGGATGACACCTATCAGCGCTCGATCGAGGGCGGGGCGTCGCGGACGCTGATCGTGAAGATCGCGGAAAATTGGGATTGGCGCCTCTGCCTTCCCTTGCTCGTCTCGCGCCGCAATGGCGAACTGTTCGTGATCGACGGCCAGCACCGGCTGGAAGCAGCGAGCCTTCGCGGGGACATTCCGCATCTGCCGGTCGTCATATTCGATTTCGATGATCCGAAGGCCGAAGCGGAACTGTTCGTGCAAGCGAACAGGTCGCGGCGGGCGATGGGCATGCTGGACGATTTCCATGCGGCGGTCGTGGCGGGTGACAAGAAGGCGCTGGAGATCAACGAGACAGTGCAGCGCGCCGGGCTGGCCGTAGGCCGGATCGCAGCTTGGCAATATTGGAAGCCGGGCGAAGTTGTTTTCGTCAACGCCATTAAGCGGGCCTTGACGGCGCAGGGACAGGAGGTCGCCGTCCTCGCTCTCTCCACCATGGCTAAGGCCTTCGAAGGGCTGGCGATGGTTGGCGGCAGTTCCATTTTCGACGCGCTGTGTAAGCTCATCCATGAAGCCAACACCTCGGGCAATCCCCTCGATCTTGACCTCATGCAGATCGTGCTGGCGGAAGTCGGCCTGCCCGGTTGGCAGGAGGTCACGCGCGGGGTCGAGGGCGGGATGGAGCGCGCCGAAGTGATGCTTCGGGCGCTGCGCAAATCCTATGAAGAGGCAGGAGCGGAATGATGCACCAGCGTCACGGCGTCTTCTTTGGGGAAACGCAAAAGCTACTGGCTCTTGCCCTGCATGATGCTGGCCAGACTGACCGTGAGATCGCTGATGCGATCCCGACATCGGTCAATAACATCATCCACTGGCGTAAAGATGCTGGACTACCTGAGAACCTGCCCAATGGGCAGGCCGCGCCGGCGCCCGCCCCGGTCAAGCGGTACGTGGAGTCCCGACCGCGCGCTTCAGACTTCGGGTTCGAGGGCAAGCCAAAGGCTGCTCGCCCCGCCGCGCCCCTGCGCGATGCAGCAAGCATCACTCCCGAAGAGGCCCAGATTGCATTTGCGGCACCAGTGCAGCCGCAAGGAGAAAATGCGTTGGAGATCGGCACTTTCTCCGGGCGGACGGTATCGCTCGATCTGGAAGAACTGCTGACCACCAGGCTCTTGGTTCAGGGAAACAGCGGCAGCGGCAAAAGCCACCTGCTCCGGAAGATCATCGAAGAGAGCACCGGGATCGTGCAGCAGATCATCATCGATCCCGAAGGTGATTTTGTCGGGCTGGGCGAGACCTTCGGCCACACAATCATCCATGCCCATGACCATAAGGTCAGCAAGCTCGCGGAGATCGCGATGCGAGCCCGCCAACATCGGGGCTCCGTTGTCCTGAACCTCGAAGCCTACGATGCCGAGCAGCAGATGGAATGCGTCGGCGCCTTCATTGGCGGACTGTTCGATGCCCCCCGCGAACACTGGCTCCCGGCGTTGGTGTTTGTCGATGAAGCACAGTTGTTCGCCCCCGCCAACGACGGAGGCGAAGACAGGGAAATCCGCAAAGGAGTCCTGCTGGCCATGACGAACCTCATGTGCCGGGGCCGCAAGCGTGGGCTTGCCGGCATACTGGCCACGCAGCGGCTGGCGAAGCTGCATAAGAACGTCGCGGCCGAGGCATCCAACTTTCTGATGGGGCGCACCTTCCTCGACATCGACATCAAGCGCGCTGGCGATCTGCTCGGTCTCGTACCAAAGGACGTCGAGCGCATCCGCGATCTGAAGCGCGGGGAATTTCTCGGACTTGGGCCAGCGATAGCTCGGCGCCCCGTTCAGGTCGCGGTCGGCACGGTCATGACGAGCGGCACCAACGGAGCCCAAGGCCTTGTTCCGCTGCCTGCGACATCGGCCGAGGACATGCAGAGCGCGCTTCTCGGTGATGCGGAGGACGAACAGGCCGCCCCAGCGCTGAGGATCGTGAAATGACGCAGGACAATGACAAGCGGATAACGCCTGAGGTCGCGGCGCAGATTGTCGAACTGCTTCCGAGCGTCATGAGCCTGCGCGACCTGCGCGCGATCACCGGATTGCGGCTGGATACGATCCGCCGCGTGGCTGCTCCTTTTCTGGCGATCATGAAATTGCAGGGCACTCATCCCAAATGCGGGTGCGGAAGGGACCGCTTCCATCCCTACGGATGCGTGGACAGCTATGTCAAAGGGCACCGCCACAATCGAGTGCCTGGGCAGTCCTATGCGTCATCGCCAGCCGTACTGGAACGTCGGCAGCGGGTGATCGCGCTTTTGGTCGAGGGTCATCGGTTCGTGGACATCAACACGACCATGGGGTTCAAGAATAAGGATGCGCGAAGGTATCTGCGCTTCCTAACCCCGGAGCAACTGGAGGCCCGCGCCCGCGCCATCGAGGCGCGAGGGCCGATCCCGGCAAAGCGTCGCCAGACCAAGGCAAGCGCCGCAGCACGCAGCCCGGCGAGCAATCAACCCATCAAGGAGGAAGCGCCATGCTGAGACGCTACGGCACTTGCGGTAAATGCATTCATTGGCGCCAGGGCGCTGAAGCGGACATGATGAAGCCTGTCGTCGCTAAAGAAGATGCAGACACGGGCGTTTGCGAAGCTGCATTCCCGATGACCTTTGAGGTCGGCGGCGTGCTGATCAATGCCCAGCCGGAAACCCATCGCTCCCGATCTTGCAGCGACTTCAGCAATGGAGACCGGCGGCCTGACGGTGGCGATGACGACGGTCCAGATGATGGCGACGGGGAACCCGTCCCCGCCCCGCGCAGTCGCGTCAGGCAGCTTTTCCCGATCACCCCCGCGCCGATAGCGGCATGAAGGAGCACGGCACCATGTCGAAGAGCAAGGCCGTCGTCGTTCCCCGCGAGAGCTATGCCTTCATGGCTTGGCGGCGCAACCCGGAACGCGATCCCCGGTATCGGCTTCAGACCGAGGGCGAGGCGTTGGCCGAAGCTGAGCGCCTGGCAAAGCAGCGCCCCGGATCAACCTACATCGTCATGCGTGAAATCGCTCGCGTGACATTCAGCAATCCAGTTCCGGCCGCTTCGCCCCCTGCGGCGGCTGGCGGAGCCGGGCAGCATGCCCCCTCGCTGCCCGGCTCCAAAGGGCGGCGCTAATGCATGGTCGCGCCCATTCCGCTGAGCATGAGCGGGTCATGGCCTATCTGCGCCACGTCGAGAACACGAAGGGCACTATGAGCGGGCCAACCGATCTCCAGATCAAGGTCCAGGCTGAAATCGCCAGCGAGCGTCGCGTTCAGGAAATCCTAGCCGACCTGTCTGATGCCCGCCGCATCCAGATCAATCGGCAAGGCCGTGGCCGTGCAATCGTCACTTTCGCGGATCGTTTCGACGATAGTGACGAAATCAGCGCGCGGATCAGGGCTCAAAAACCATTGGATCCGAATAAGGCGGAATCGCCCAGGAACTCGACCTTAAACCCGCAGAAATCTGCGGCTTCTGGGGTGGATTCGGCCCAAAAGGAACTCATTGGAATCGCCCGGCCGCAGTCACCAGGCAGCAGCGGCCAGAAGGCCCGGAAATCTGCCATTTCTTCCCGGCCGGAAACCAGGGCCAGCACCACCCGCAAGAAATGGCCCGCTGCCAAGGGCATGCCGCCATCTATCGAGAACCGGAACCCCGCCGAACTCAACCTTGACGACAGCTATCAGAGGTCGACCGACAACGGCGCCAGCCGGGCGCTGATTACCAAGATCGCCAATGGCTGGGACTGGCGCATGTGCCTGCCGCTGGTCGTTTCGAAGCGCGACGACGGGACGCTCTGGGTCATCGACGGCCAGCACAGGCTCGCGGCGGCGAAGCTGCGCGGCGACATTCCGTTCCTGCCCTGCTGCGTCGCGGTCTATGGATCGGTCGCGGACGAGGCGGCGATGTTCGTCGCTATGAACCGGACCCGAAAGGCAATGAACCGGCTGGACGACTTCCACGCGGCCATCGCCAGCGGCGACAGCGAGGCGATTGTGATCGCCCGGCTGATCACCGACGCGGGCTTCACAGTCTCGCGCAAGACAGGATCGCAGAGTTGGGTGCCAGGCGAGGTCGCCTTTACCAGCGCCATCGCCAAAGTGCTGCGCAAGCATGGTGAGAAGGTCTGCGCCGACGCGCTCCGCACTATGGCCGAGGCGTTCCCCGATGAAGTGCTGAACGCCGGCGCCAGCATGTTCACGGCGCTGACGAAACTCGCGATTTCACCGCCTGAGGCATATGATCCGGATCGCATGTTCCGGACGCTGTTGACCCGCAATCAACGGGAATGGGCAAGCTTCCTGAATGAGACCAAGGGCGGCGGCGATGACCGGGCCATGCAACTCCGCCAGGTGTTGCTGATGGCCTATGAGGAAGTGCCGGATGATCCAGATGCCGCCACCGGGTGCGCTGATGACGCGCTGCCCGGTTCGGCGGAAGATTGGTCGGAGGTGGTCGATGCCTGAGTTTTACGACCTAGCCGCAAAACTCAACGGGCCGAATTTTCGGCCGCCAAGGAGGGCGAGCGAGCGATACTTAGACCTTTCGGCCCCTTGCGAGTGCCTGTCCTGCCTCGACCCGCGCCGCATCTACCCCTGCTTAATTGAGGATAATGATCAATGACCGAGGGCACCGGCATCCTCTTGCTGCTGGCCATCATCTGGATCGGCTGGCCCCTGTCGCGGATCGCGGACCATCTCGGAGCGCTGCGAAAGCTTGCGGAAAGGAACAGGCGATGACGAACCGCCTCATCACGCTCGCAGAGGTCAAGGAGATCACCGGCCTGGGCAAGACAATGATCTATCGCCTGATACGGCAGGGCAATTTTCCACAACAATATAAGCCTGGGGGCTTTGCAAGCCGCTGGAGCGAGTGCGAAATATTGGCGTGGCGCGATTCGCAGCGCGAGGCACAGCAGGGGGAATGATGGAACGACAGAATGAAACGCTGGAACAATCGATCGAGCAACTTGCCGACGATTTTGCCACGGGCATCAGCGATCTGGCGACGGGCGGCTATCTTCGTGAAGGCGTCATGAAGCAAGGCGTTACAGCCGTCATCTGGGCTGTTTACCACGCCTTTCCCGACCAGCGGTTTGAGCTTGCGGAGTTCCTTGAAGATTGGCCCAACGTGATAAATAACGCGATCCGGGACGACAAGAGTGAGGAGCGCGCCTGATGCGGTTCTTCACTGATACCAAAGGCCGATCTTTCCCCGTAAGCCGGGTCAGAAAGGTACATGAGCCTCGCAAGCTGCCCGACTCCAAGGTGGACACTGTTCGCGTCGATCTAGATGGGGACGACGCCGTAGAGGTATACCCCTCGGACGCAAAGACGATAACGGAAGGCCCAATTCAGTTCATTCCGGCCGACGCTGGCACCTACTTCCTTTATGCCGGTGACAGCGCCGATGATGGGGTTTATCGCACCACTGTCATCGGGTGGGCTCTCTGCGCCGATGGCAATGTTCGAGCGGTGACGCCGGACGGCCCCGATGACGGAGGCGTCAGCAACGCAGACACGATCCTGTTGCCGAACGGCAGAGTGCATCGCTACGAGGAAGAACACGCTTCGGAAGCTGCTTGGCTCGCCGCGAAGTTCAAATCGTAACGCGGCCCGGTCCAGTCGCCGCGTACCGTATCGGCTGCCCCAGATGGATTTCGGGTGGCCAGAACCCATCAAGCAATATGTCCGCCCACTCCTGTGCCAGTTCGCGCCGACGTTCCATATAGGCGGCGCGGTTGTACGAGCCCTCTACCCGGTTCGATGGAACATGCGCCAGCATGAGATCAATGATCGCCCGATCATCCACGTTGCCCAATAGCTTGGCGCGCTCATTCATATAGGTCGAGAAGGCGGCGCGGCAGCCGTGGGGCACATGCCGCCCACCATAACCGCCTCGGATCAGCAGTTCCCGCAGCGTATTCTCCGACATAGGCCGGTGCGGATTGCGCTCGCCGGGGAAGATCAGCGGGAAACCACCGGTGACCATCCGGGCCGCATCCAGCACAGCTATTGCCTGCCGCGACAGCGGTACCATGTGATCGCCATCGACCTCGCCCTTACGCCCCTCATCGCCCTTCATGCGGGCGGCCGGAATGATCCATGTTGGCTCCGGACCGTCCAGATCGTGCATCTCATCCCAGCGCGCGCCGTGCACTTCATTGGGGCGAACGGCGGTCAGGGCGATGAAGCGCAAGGCGAGTTTGGTCGTGGCGCGGCAACGCTCCGCTTCGCAGTCCAGCAGCATCTGGCGGATAGCCTCGATCCGGGCCTCCTGCGTCCGCTTGCCGTCGATGATGGAGGGCTGCTTCTTCGGTCGGGGCTTGTCCTTCAGATTCGCGCCCAGCCCGGCCGCCGGGTTCATTTCGCAAAGGCCAGCGCCGATGCCATAGGCGAAGACGCCCGCGCATCGCTGGCGCAGGCGATGGGCCGTCTCGATCGCGCCGCGTTTCTCGATCCTCTGCAAGACGTCCAGCAGCTTGGGGGCCTTGATGACGGTAATGGGGAGCGCGCCGATCTCAGGGAATATATCGCGCTCCAGGCTGGTGATCACGTCGGCGCTGTGGACCGCCGACCACGGCGCCGGGGAGGTCTTCCACCGCTCCGCCGATTTGTGCGACCATTTCCCGGCGTTCGCGTCCCGGTAGGCACGCAACTTCTCCATCGACCAGCCGCTGTTGAGTTCGAACCATCGCTCAGCGACCGCCTGAAAGGTGTTGGCGTTCTCTTCGGTCCTGACCTTGACGGCGATCCTCTTCTCGACGGCCGGGTCTTTGCCATCCCGCAGCAGCAGCTTTGCCGCGTCGCGCTTTGCGCGCGCCTCCACCAGCGACACGGCAGGATAGGAGCCGAAGGCGAGCGTCTTCTGGGCCGGGCTTCCCTTGGCGTTCTTCCCGTAGGTGTAATTCATGCGCCAGTGCTTGCCGCCAGCGCGGGAGACCTGAAGATATAGCTGCCCGGAATCGGAGAGCCGATAATCCTTGTCCCTCGGCTTTGCCGCCTTGATCTTCGCGTCGTTCAGCATCCTGCCCTCGATACCATGGATGCCATGGCCCGATACCATGGCATCTACCATGCCGAGCGGTGAACGATTGTGAACGAATACGGAACACCGCTAAAGGCATATATGCGCGAAAACCCCGGAAAATCAAGGTTTCGTGAACGTATGAGAACCGTTGCGGAAGCAGTTATGGCGGAGAGGGAGGGATTCGAACCCTCGGTACCGTTGCCGGCACGCCGCATTTCGAGTGCGGTGCATTCGACCACTCTGCCACCTCTCCGCAGAAGGGTCCGGCGCGCGCCGTCCCGGTCGAGCGGCGGCCATTAGCGAATGATTCCTACCTTGCCAAGCAGCGGCGAGCATTTTTCTTGTTTCGCAACGCAACCATCCTAAATTGCATCATATGAACGACATGATTCAGATTTTCGGACCCGATGTTACCGCCCCGCCGATCGTCCACGCCCGTTTCAGCCTCGGCGATGTGGTGCAACATCGCCTTTTCGGTTTTCGCGGCGTGGTGTTCGATATAGATCCGGTCTTCGCCAATACCGAAGAATGGTACCAGGCCATTCCCGAGGAGGTCCGGCCGGACAAGCACCAGCCCTTCTACCACCTGCTCGCCGAAAATGGCGAAAGCAGCTATGTCGCCTATGTCAGCCAGCAGAATCTGGTCGCGGACGACAGCGAGGAGCCTGTCGACCATCCCGCCATCTCCGGCATGTTCGGCACCTATGCGAACGGCAAATATCAACTCCGTCCGCTGCATCGGCATTAAGGTCGCGTCCGCGCTGCTCGGCCTTGGCCTGCTGATCGGGCCGGGCGGCGCGTTGCGGGCAGCGGAGCCGCAGGTCCCGGCGCCCACTATTCCGGCGCCCAGGATCAACGCCGACCCCGCCTTCCCCTTTTCCCGGGAGATCGAGGCCTTCGCCAAGGCCAATGAGGCGGGGCCGGTAGTCGCCGACGCCACGCTGTTCCTGGGCAGTTCCAGCATCCGCCTGTGGGACATTGGCGGGAGTTTTCCGGACATCGGCACGGTCAATCGCGGCTTTGGCGGCGCGACCACGCCCGACGTGCTGCATTATTACAAGCGCCTGCTGCCCAGGGCGAAGCCGCGCTCCATCCTGGTCTATGTCGGGGAAAATGATTTGGCGGCGGGCGCATCGCCGGGCGAGGTCGCCAACAATGTCCTGACCCTGCTGAGACAACTCCGCACCGATTATCCCAAGGCGCATATCGCCTATCTGTCCCTGAAACCCAGCCCGATCCGCTGGACGCTCTGGCCGAAGATGGCGGCGGTCAACATGACGGTGGCGGCGCGGTCGCGGGTGACGCGCTTCGATTATCTGGATGTCGGCCGAGTGCTGCTGGCGGCCGACGGCCTGCCCGACGCATCGCTGTTCCGGCCCGACGGGCTGCACATGAACCCGCGCGGCTATATGCTCTGGACCCGGCTGGTCGACGCCTATCTGGACGAGGCCATCGCCGCCGACCGCAAGCCGGTTTCCCCTTCCTGACACTTTCCGATTGATCCACGCGCAAGCAACATTATTACCGGACATCGATAAAACAGCCGCAGGCAAGGGGACAGACAAGTGACAGGTGATTCGGCCAGGGCGGCCCCGATGGCGGAGCTGACGCTTCGCGGCGTGATATTGGGCGCGCTCATCACATTGTTGTTCACGGCGGCGAACGTCTATCTGGGGCTGAAGATCGGCCTGACCTTCGCCACGTCGATCCCCGCCGCCGTCATATCCATGGCGGTGCTGCGGATGTTCGCGACCGGCACGATTCTGGAGAACAATATCGTCCAGACCATCGCGTCGGCGGCGGGCACCTTGTCCGCGATCATCTTCGTGCTGCCGGGGCTGGTCATCATCGGCTGGTGGCAGGGCTTTCCCTATTGGCTCTCCGCCTTCACCATCGCGCTGGGCGGCATATTGGGCGTCATGTATTCGGTGCCGCTGCGCCGGGCGCTGGTGACGGGATCGGACCTGCCCTATCCCGAAGGCGTGGCCGCCGCCGAAGTGCTGAAGGTCGGCGCAGGCTCCCGCGAGGGGCTGGAGGAGAATAAGCGCGGGCTGGCCGCCATCGTCGCCAGTTCGGTCGCCGCCGCCGCCTTCTCCGTCCTCGCCAAGACGAAGCTGATCGCGGAGGAAGCCGCGACCTTTTTCAAATTCGGCGCGGGCGCGACGAGCGTCTCCACCAGCTTTTCCATGGCGCTGATCGGCGTCGGCCATCTGGTCGGCCTGTCGGTGGGCGTGGCCATGTTCTTCGGCCTGCTGATAAGCTGGGTCGGGCTGGTGCCCTATCTCACCGCGCCGCTGCCTTCGGGCGCGGACCTTTCGGAGATCGTCGGCGCCACCTTCCGCATGAAGGCCCGCTTCATCGGCGCGGGCACCATCGGCGTCGCGGCGATCTGGACGTTGCTCAAGATCCTTGGCCCCATCGTCAGCGGCATCCGGTCCGCCCTCGCCGCCGCCAAGGTGCGAAAGGGCGGCAATGCCGGGCTGCTGGAACTGACCGAGCGCGACCTGCCCATCGGCATCGTCGGCGGCACCATTCTCGCCTCTCTGATCCCCATCGCCATCCTGCTGTGGCTGTTCGCGCAGGGCGGGCCGATCGCGGCCAATCCGGTGCCGATCATCGGCCTGACGCTGGCCTATATATTGGTCGCGGGCATCGTGATCGCGTCGGTCTGCGGCTATATGGCGGGCCTGATCGGGGCGTCGAACAGCCCGATTTCCGGCGTCGGCATCCTTGCGGTGCTGGGCGCTTCGCTGATCCTGGCCGCGATCTACGGGTCGGGCGGCGATCCGAAGCAGGCCCAGGCGCTGATCGCCTATGCGCTGTTCACGACCGCCATTATCTTTGGGATCGCGACCATTTCCAACGATAATTTGCAGGATCTGAAGACCGGCCAGTTGGTCGGCGCGACCCCCTGGAAGCAGCAGGTCGCGCTGGTGCTGGGCGTGATCTTCGGCGCGCTGGTGATCCCGCCGGTGCTGGACCTGCTCAACAGCGCCTTCGGTTTCGCGGGCGCGCCGGGCGCCAAGGAGACCGCCCTGCCCGCCCCGCAGGCGGCGCTGATTTCGGCGCTGGCGAAGGGCGTGCTGGGCGGCGATCTCGACTGGGGCCTGATCGGCTTCGGCGCGGGCATCGGCGTGGTCGTCGTCGCCATCGACGAACTGCTGGGCAAGGCTGGCAAGCTGCGCCTGCCGCCGCTGGCCGTGGGCATGGGCATCTACCTGCCGATGGCGCTGACCTTGCTGATCCCGGTTGGCGCGGTGATCGGGCATGTCTACAACCGCTGGGCGCTGCGCCAGTCCAACCCCGAATTCGCCGAGCGCATGGGCGTGCTGATGGCGACCGGCTTCATCGTGGGGGAGAGCCTGTTCGGCGTGGCCTTCGCTGGGATGGTCGCGGCGACCGACAGCGATGCGCCGCTGGCGCTGGTGGCGGAAAATGGCTGGGCGGTGCCCTTGTCGATCCTTGCCTTCTTTGGCGTGATCGCGGCGCTGTACGGGCGGCTGCGGCGTTGGGCGAGCGCGCCGTTGGGGTAAGGAAGAGGGGGAAGGAGCGCGACCTGTGCTGCTTCCCCTCCACCATGCTTCGCATGGTCCCCCTCCCCACGCTTCGCGTAGGGAGGAATGAAAAGGGCGGTGGATCGCTCCACCGCCCTTCCTTTTACCTGGAGGCGAACCAGGCGGTCAGCGCGGGTTTCAGCCGCGCCCGCGTCTCGATCCGCGTCTTGATCGCAGCGATGGAGCGGTCCACCACCTTGCGCGATTCCGGCGTCAGATATTGGGTGGCATAGGCGTCGAGCTTCGTCGCCATCGCCGGATCGGCCGAATTGCCGCCCAGCCGCGCAATCGCCTGGCTGCGCGCCGACACGTCGATCATCGCCTCATATTGCTGCCGATGCGCCAGCACATAATCCACCGCCAGCATCGAATGCTCCCCGCCCACGGCGGAGATGATCGCCGCGCTGGTGGTCTTGCCCGGCTCGTCGGTCATGGCGAGGTCGAGCGCCTTCTTCGCCAGCGCTTCATCCTTCGCCACGCCCAGCAGCGCGAAGACCGTGCTCTTTTCCAGGTCCGACTTCGCGCCATTGGCCATGGCGCGCAGCTTGTCCCAGGTCGCGGCGTCGGCATTTTCAGCGATGATGCGCAGCCAGACATTGCGCAGCGGCCCGTCCAGCGCCGCCGGATTGGACGCCAGCGCGGCGAAGCGCTTGTTCGCCTCCGCCACCACGGCCTTGTCGCCCATGCCGCCCAGCGTGGAGACCAGCGCCGAACGCAGCACCGGCACCTGCGGATTTTCGCCGGGCTTCGCGTCGAAACCGACGGTCGCCAGCACCGGGCTTAGCTTTTTAGAGGCATAGGCCGCGACCCGCGCCTGCGCCGCCTTGTCGCTTTCCAGCATGGTATGGGCGCTGTCGAGATAGTCCGGCACCTCCGCCAGCACGGCGGGGCTGGCGTCGGCGGGCACGGCATCCACCAGGTCGAGCGCCAGGCCCATGGGCTGATAGCCGCCCAGGCCAAGCTGGAAATTGTCCGCCAGCAGGCCGATCTGGTCCATGGAGGCGAGCTTCGTAAAGTCCTTCGCCAGCGCCTTGACGTTCGCTTCCGGATAGAGCGAGCGATAATAGCCGGTCTGGCCCGCATTGATCACATAGGCGCCGCAGCCCGGCAGCGTGACCTGCGCCGATCCGTTCAGGATCAGCCGCTGCTGCGCGCCGCCAACGGTCTGCGCCATGACGGGCACATTCCATTTGAGCGGCGTCTTGTCCTTGCGGTCGCGGCTGAATTCGCCTTGGCTCAGCGACAGCAGGGTCGAACCGCCCTGGCATTGGGCGCTGTCCACCTTCACCAGCGGAATGCCCGGCTGGCTGGTGAAGTCGTGGGCGATGCCGACCACGCCCTTCGCGCCCGCGCCCTCGACTGCCTTCCACAGGTCGTCGGTGACGGTGTTCCCGTATGCGTGCTGCTTCATATAGGCGCGGATGCCCGAACGCCACGCATCCTCGCCGGCAAAGCCCTCCAGCATGGTGATGACCGCCTCGCCCTTTTCATAGGTGATGTCGTCGAACGCCTGGTTCACTTCATCGACGGTGTGGATCTTCTGGAGGATCGGGTGGGTCGTCACCAGCGAATCCAGACTCATCGCCCGCTCGCGGCCATTGACGCGGCTCAGCAGCATTTCCCATTCGGGGTTCAGCTTGTCCGTGACCTTGGTCGCCATCCAGCTTGCGAAGCCTTCGTTCAGCCAGAGATCGTCCCACCAGGCCATGGTGACGAGGTCGCCGAACCATTGATGCGCCATTTCATGCGCGACGATGGAATAGATGGTCCGCCGCGTGCTTTCCGACGTGAAGCGCGGATCGACCAGCAAGGCGCGTTCGAAGGTGAAGATGGCGCCCCAATTCTCCATGGCGGAGAAGAACTGGCTCTGGCCCGGCCCGGCGACATTGTCGAGCTTCGGCAGCGGGAAGGGGACGCCGAAATAGTCGTTATAATAGGGCAGGATCGCCGCCGACGCGTCCAATGCCAGTTGCGCCTTGCCGGTATTCCCCTTGCCGGTAATCACGCCGACTTCGGTCGCGCCGGACATTTTCGTTGCGCGCTCCAGCTCGCCCAGGCCGAAGAAGAGCAGGTAGGAGGACATTTTGGGGCTGGTGCCGAACGTCACCAGCTTTTTGCCCGATCCGGCGTCGGCGCTGCTCTTGACCGGCATGTTGCTGACGGCAAGCTGGTCGGCGGGGATGACGGCGGAAAGGTCAAAGGTCGCCTTGTAGCTGGGCTCGTCGAAGCTGGGGACGAAGCGGCGGGCGTCGGGCGCCTCGAACTGGGTGAAGAGAGCGCGCTTCGCCTTGCCGTCATTGTCGCTATAGTCGAGCGCGAACAGGCCGTTCGCCTGGGTGTTGATGATGCCCGCATAGTCGATGGCGAGCGTGTAGCTGCCCGGCTGGACCGGCTTGCCGAAATCGAAGGTCACGGTCTGGGCGTCGGCGTCGACCTTCGCGGATCCCTTGATCGCCTTGCCCTTGGCCGGGGTCAGGGTGACGCCGCTGACGGTGAGATCGGCGGCGTTCAGCACCAGCGCGGGCATGGCCTGCGCCACGGCGAGGTCGATCTTAACCTTGCCCGTGAACTTCAGATTGGCCGCATCGGGGGTGACGGTGATGGCATAATGGCTGGGCGCGGCACCACGGGGCAATTGGGTGGTGACGCCTGCAGGCGCGGTCTGCGCCAGGGCGGGCGCCGCCATGGCAAGGGGCGCGGCCGCCAGCATCAACGGGAGAATCTTCGAAAAGGACATGAGGTTCGCAACTCCGACAGGTTGGAACGGCGCGGCGGAAACGCGCCGCGCCCGGATGACAGGGGGATCGTCCCTTTCCGCCCACCGGTCAAGCCGGGCGCTCCGCCGTCGATGTCGTTGGTCGAATCTTGTTGTTCGTTTGTCAAACAAAGCGATGTCGAAGCTGGCGTGCTCCTGCGAAGGCAGGAGCCCAGGTCTACGGTCTGAACTGGGTTCCTGCCTTCGCAGGAACACGGTGGAACCGATTTAAACTCACCCCCGGCCGCGATAGCCCGGCACGTCCTGCGGCGGCAGCCAGAGGCCTGCGGGCGGCTCGCTGGATTGCCAGAACACGTCGATGGGAATGCCGCCGCGCGGATACCAATAGCCGCCGATGCGCAGCCAGAACGGGTTCATCTCCGCGAACAGGCGTTCGCCTATTCCCACCGTGCAATCCTCATGAAAGGCGGCATGGTTGCGGAAGGAGCCGAGGAACAGCTTCAGCGACTTGGATTCCACGATGGTCGCGGCGGGCGCATAGTCAATCACCAGATGGGCGAAGTCCGGCTGGCCTGTCACGGGGCAGAGCGACGTGAATTCCGGCACGGCGAAGCGGACAAGATAGGGCTTGCCCGGCCGGGGATTGGGCACATAGTCCAGCACGGCCTCTTCGGGGCGGGTCGGCAGGGCGCTGGTCTGGCCCAGATGAATCGGAGACGGCATGTCAGTCATGGGCAGGCCATCTACGCCATTGCACGCCATATGTCATCGTCGCGCCTCTCTTGCCTTTCGTTCATGGCGGGTTCACTGGGGCTTATGCCTTGGCTGCGACCCATGGGGTTCCGTTTCCTGTCTCTGTTCGCCGCGCCGCTGCTGCTGGCCGCGCCCGCCTTCGCCCAGCAGGACAATGGCGCGGAGCCGGTCTTCAACCTGCCGCGCACGCCCGCGCAGCCGCGGACCGATCCCAATGCGCAGGGGCCGGAACTGGACGTGTTCCGCGGCGCGCCGACCCCAGCGACGCCGCCGCCGGTCGTCGCGCCGACGATTCAGCTTCCGCCCATCGCCGCGCCGGTCCCGACGCCGGCACCGGCGCAAAACCAACCTGTCCAGCGATCCGCCGAGCCGGTGCGCCCGCCGCAAGCCGCACCGCAAAGCCAGGCCCCGGCCGAAAGCGCGGTTCCCGGCGAAGCCGCTCCGCCGCCGCCTCCCGCCGCCGACCAGAACCTCCCCTCTGCCGACAACGGCACTGTTTCGGGTCCGACGCCGGTATCGCCAAGTCCGCCTGAGCCTCCAGCCGCGCCCGCATGGCCCTGGATCGCCGCCGCAGCGGCGGCCGCCATGCTGCTGATCGGGGGCTATTCCTGGCTGCGCCGCCGCAGGCAGGACGCGGCGGAGGAACCGCCTTACGAAGCCGAAGCCGACACCGCGCCGCCGCCGCCCCCTCCGCCTCCCAGCGCAACGCCTGCCCCACCCGAACCCGAAGCCGCGCCGGACGATGCCGACCGCCCATGGATCGAACTTGTCATGGACGTGCAGGCCGCCCGCCTGACATTGCTGGGCGCGACCATCGGCTATCGGCTGACGCTCCGCAATCGCGGCACCCGCGCGGCGGAGGACATCCTCGTCCGCAGCCTGATCGCCAATGCCGATGCGCAGCAACAGGCGCTGTTCCAGTCGTTCTTCGCGGGCGAAACCGGCCTTCCCGTCCATTCGGTGGTATCCATCGCGCCGGGCGAGACGCAGAAGCTCAGCGGGGAAATGCGCCTCGACGCCCAGGCGATCGCCGCGATCCCCATGGGCCAGCGCGCCCTGCTGATCCCGCTGATCGCCTTCGACGCCCATTATCGCTGGACGGGCGAGAGCGAAGGGACGGGACGCAGCGGCGGCGTCTTCATCGTCGGGGAGGAACAGTCGCCCCCGGCCGAGCGCCTTTCCCCCTTCCGCCTTGACCTTGGCCCGCGCCAATACCGCGCGCCGGGCAGCCGCGCGACCGCGCTCAGCCTCTCCAGCTAAGGCCAATCGGCCCTTTCCACCTCCGCCTGCCGCTCCTAGAATGGCTCCGCGCCACCCCTGCGGGTGGCCGAACCAGCCAGGGAGCAAGGGCGCGCATGGACATATTGGTATCGACCGACTGGCTTGAGGGGGAATTGGGCAAGCCCGACCTGCGGATCGTCGACGCCAGCCTGTTCCTGCCCGGCGTGCCCCGCGACCCCAGGGCCGAGTTCGAGGCCGCCCATATCCCCGGCGCCGCGTTCCTCGACCTCCCCACCCTGGCCGATCCCGACGATCCACGCCCCGGCATGCTGCCGACCGACGATTTCATGACGGAACGCTGCCGCCGGCTTGGCATCGACGCGGACAGCCGCATCGTCGTCTATGACAACAGCCCGACCCACAGCGCGGCACGCGGCTGGTGGATGATGCGCCTCTATGGCGTGGGCAAGAGCGCGGCGATCCTGGACGGCGGCCTGCCCAAATGGCTGGCGGAGGGACGGCCGACGGAAAGCGGCATGCCGACGCCGCCCCCCGGCAATGCCGTGGCGAAGCGCGCCGCGGGCCAGGTCCGCACCAAGGAGGATCTTCTCGCCAATGTCGAAAGTCAGGCCGAACAGGTGCTGGACGCGCGCGGCGCGCCGCGCTTCACGGGCGAGGAGAAGGAGCCCCGCCCAGGCATGGCGTCGGGCCATATTCCGGGCAGCCGCAACATTCCCTCCTCCGCCTTCTACCATGCCGACAACAGCATGAAGCGGGGCGAGGAACTGCGCCGCCTGTTCCTTGACGCCGGGACGGATTTCGACCGCCCGATCATCACGAGCTGCGGCAGCGGCGTGACGGCGGCAATCCTGCTCGCGGGCCTCGAACTGCTCGGCAAGACCGACGTCACCCTCTATGACGGAAGCTGGTCCGAATGGGGGCTGGACCCCGCCACGCCGAAAGCGACCGGCCCCGCCGCATGAGCCGCGATCCCGACAAGCGGCGCGACCGCAAGCCCCTGACCCAGATCGCGCAGGCGGGCCGCAAGCCTGAATGGACCGGCATGCCCGGCCAGCCCGGCGGCATCGTCAACCCGCCGGTCTGGCGCGCATCGACCATCCTGTACGACGATGTCGCGCATCTGCGTAGCGCGGCAGGGCGCAGCACGCATGAACGCCTGTTCTACGGCCGCAAGGGCACGCCGACGGCATGGAGCCTGGCCGACGCCCTCACCGAAATGGAGCCGGGCGCCGAAGGCACCATGCTCTATCCGTCGGGCGTGGCGGCCATCGCCTGCGCGCTGATGGCGGTGCTGAAGCCGGGCGACCAACTGCTGATGGTCGACAGCGCCTATGACCCGACGCGCAATTTCTGCGAACAGATGCTGCGGCCGCTGGGGATCGAGACCGTCTATTACGATCCGACCGTGGGCGCTGGGATCGCGGACCTCATCACCGACGCCACCCGCGCCATCTTCCTGGAAAGCCCCGGCAGCCTGACCTTCGAGGTGCAGGACGTTCCCGCCATCACCGCCATAGCCCGCGACCGGGGCATCGCAACCCTGATCGACAACACATGGGCCACGCCCTGGTTCTTCCCGGCGCTCAGCCATGGCGTCGACATCAGCATCCTTGCCTGCACCAAATATATCGTCGGCCACAGCGACGTGATGATCGGATCGGTGACGGCCACCCCGGCCTTCTTCGCGAAAATCCGCCAAGCCGCCTATCTGTTCGGGCAGATGACCAGCCCCGACGACGCCTGGCTCGCGGCGCGGGGCCTGCGCACCCTGGGCGTCCGCCTCAACCAGCACCAGGCCAGCGCCCTGCGCATCGCGCAATGGCTGGCGCCGCAGCCCGACGTCGCCCGCGTGCTTCATCCGGCCCTGCCCTCCTGCCCTGGCCATGCCCTGTGGCAGCGTGATTTCACCGGCTCCAGCGGGCTGTTCAGCTTCGTCCTCAAGGGCGGCGATGAAAAGGCGCGCGCCGCCCTAATCGACGGCCTCGCCCATTTCGGCATCGGTTATAGCTGGGGCGGCTTCGAAAGCCTCGCGCTTCCCGTCGATCCGGCCAGATACCGCACGGCCACCGCCTGGCAGGCGGAGGGGCCGGTCGTCCGCCTCCAGATCGGGCTGGAGGACAGCGACGACCTGATGGCGGATCTGGACGCCGGCCTTGCCCGCTTCCGGGCCGCGCGCGGATGACGCCTGGCCTGCCCGACCTCCTGTCCCTGTTGCCTGGCGATCCGGCTGTCGTCCACCCACTGGTCGCGCTGGCGCTGGCCGTCGCCATCCATCTGGTCGCCAGCGCCGTCGCCCGATTCGCCTCGCCTCGCCTGCGCCGCCGATTCCGCGCTTTGGGGGAGGCGCTGGCCGGGCATCTGCGCCCGATCCTGCGCCACGCCATCGCCGCCGCCGTCATGGCTCTGGCTGTCGCCCTCTGGCCGATCGGGGATTTCGCCCATCTGATCCTGGGCGCCGCGCTCGCCCTCTCGCTCTCGCTGCTGGCGGTGCACATATTGCGCAGCCTCGCAATTCCGCGCCTTGCGGTGCTGCCGATTGCCCTGCTGCTGTTCGTGATGGTCCTTTCCGGCAGCAGCGGCGGCTTCGCCCCGGTGGCGGACATGCTGGACGGCGTGGGCCTGGACCTGGGCAAGCGGCGCGTCACGCTGCTGGGGCTGGTCAGCATGGCGGCGATCTGCGTCGCGCTGTTCGCCTTGGTCCGCCTTGCCAACCGCATCGTCGGGCGCAGCATCACCCGCGCCCATGGGCTGGACGCCACGCAGAAGCTGCTCGCGCAGAAGCTGGCCGCCATAGTCGTTGTCGTCGCCGCCTTCTTCATCGGCGTCGACCTGCTGGGGATAGACCTGACCGCCTTCGCCGTCTTTTCGGGCGCGCTGGGGCTGGCGGTCGGCTTCGGCCTGCAAAAGACCTTCGGCAACCTGATCGCCGGGATCATCCTGCTGATGGACCGATCGATCAAGCCGGGCGACGTCATCGTCGTTGGCGACAGCTTCGGCTGGGTGAACAAGATCGGCGTGCGCGCCGTCAGCGTCATCACCCGCGACGGCAAGGAACATCTGATCCCCAACGAGAACCTGATGACGCAGGAGGTGGAGAACTGGTCCTATTCCGACCGCAACGTCCGCGTCCGCATCCCCGTCGGCATCGGTTATGACAGCGACCTGAAGCTGGCGCAGGAATTGATGCTGCGCGCCGCGCAGGAAAGCCCCCGCGTGCTGCGCAATCCCAAGCCCAATGTCTGGCTCACCGCCTTTGGCGAGAACCGGGTCGAACATGACATATTGGTGTGGATCAGCGATCCGGAAAGCGGCGTCGGCAATGTGAAGTCCGATGTTCTCGGCCGGTTGTGGCTGCTGTTCCGCGAACATGGCATCACCATTCCCTATCCGCAGCGCGTCATTCACGCGGCGCGGGACGCAGCGCCTCCTCTCCGGTAACGGCTGGCCCGTCAATTGCGGCGAAAACCGCGCGGAGCGGCGCGCGGCGCCATAATCATGCCTGATTTTGTTGCAGATCAGCAACATTACAGAATCAAAAGACACCAAATAGCAATAAAATCTTGTGCGCCGCAGCGGGGGCAGGCATCCCTCCCTCGTTGAGGCAACCCGGTCCATCCCGTGCAGGGCAATAGAGATCCGGGACCATGACGCAGGTGGGACGATCGCAGATACCATCAAGGGGAAATCACATGCGTAAGTCCATATTCGGCCTCTCGGCCCTTGCCCTTGCCGCCATGTCGGCGCCGGCCTTCGCCCAGGACGAGCCCGCTCCGGAACTCACCGTGACCGGCAACGCTGCCGTGGTCACGGATTATCGCTTCCGCGGCATTTCGCAGACCGACAAGCGCTTCGCGTTGCAGGGCGGCCTCACCGTGACCCATGCGTCCGGCTTCTATGTCTCGACCTGGGGTTCTTCCATCGATGACTATGTCGCCGCTGGCAGCGACCAGGAACTCGACCTGATCGCCGGCTATTCCAAGACCGTCGGCGCGGCCACCTTCGATCTCGGCGTGCTCTATTACTATTATCCCGGCTCGGGCGGCGGCAACACCGACTTCGTCGAGCCCTATGCCTCGGTCAAGGGCACGTTCGGCCCGGCGACCGCCAAGCTGAGCGCAGCCTATGCGCCCAAGGCGAAGGCCCTGTCCGTCGGCAACGGCAAGGAAGACAATCTGTACCTCGCAGGCGACCTGTCGGCCAGCATCCCGAACACCCCGCTGGGCGTGTCGGCGCATCTGGGCCACAGCTTCGGTCCCAGCTATCTGGTTCCCGTCGGCAAGGGCTATACCGACTGGAGCGTCGGCGCGACCTATACATGGAGCCATCTGACCTTCGGCGTCAGCTATGTGGACACCGACACCCATTTCCGGCCCAATGCTGGCGTCGGCAACTTCCGCGACGCGGCAAGGGGTGGCGTGGTCGGTTCGGTCACCGCGTCCTTCTGATCGACGGAAAAGTCTTGGGGGGCCGTGATCCATTGGATCGCGGCCCTTTTTCCTTTGCCCTTTTTGCGGGTCGCCTGAACAGGCTCCTCGCCCTATAAGGGCGCGCATGAACGCCCTGCCGCCGATCCTGATCTTCCTGGCCACCGTCGCCGCGATGGAGGGCTTCGCCTATGTCATGCACCGCTGGGTCATGCACGGGCCGGGCTGGTTCCTGCACGCCAGCCACCATCGGGAACGCACCGGCCGCTGGGAAGCGAACGACCTCTATTTCGTGATCTTCGCCATGCCCTCCATCCTGCTGCTGCTGGGCGGCGTGCAATGGCAATGGGGCGACTGGGCGACGGCGATGGGCGCCGGCATCGCGGCCTATGGCGCCATCTATCTCGGCTTTCACGACATCATCGTCCACCGCCGCGTCGGCCATCGCCATGTCCCGCGCTCCGCCTATATGAAGCGGATCGTCCAGGCCCATCGCCTGCACCATGCAGTAGAGACGAAACAGGGCTGCGTCAGCTTCGGCTTCCTCGTCGCACCAAGCCCGGAAGCGTTGAAACGCACGCTCGCGCGGAACGGCAAGGCGGGGCTGCGCGCCGCCAAGGGCGTTTTGGAGAGCTGAGCGAGCGAACGGAAGCTGTCCCGTCGTCTAACCACTTCCCACTCCGCCAAAACCCCGGTAAGTGCCGGCAATGGCTTCGCATCCCGCGCCCATCGCGCGTTCGCTTTTCGTCTTCTCGATCTTCTACGGCGGCATGGTCTGCATCGCGGGCGTGCTCGGCAACAAGCAGGTGACGCTGGGGCCGCTGTCGGCCATCGGCCCCTGGTTCGGCCTTGGCCCGCTGGCGGTGGAGGCGGGCATCTTCGCCTTCCTGCTGCTGGTGACGATTTCCAGCGCAGTGGCGGAATTGCACGGCCGCGCCGTCGCCAACCGGCTGGTGCAGGTGGGCTTCCTGCCGCTGATCGCCTCCATATTGCTGTCCATCGCCGTGCTGGCCGTGCCCGCCGCGAGCGACATGGACCCGGCAAGGCGAGACGCCTTCGCGCTGATGATGGGCGGCACGCCGCGCATCTGGCTGGGCGGCATCGTCGCCTACGGCATTTCCCAGACGCTGAACGTCACCCTCTTCGCCGCGCTGAAGGGCAGGGAGGGCGGCCGCCTCCTCTGGCTGCGCGCCGCGGTGGCCAGCATCCTCTCCCAGATCGCGGACACGCTTCTCTTCGTGTCCATCGCCTTCTACGGCGTGTTCCCCATCGGCGAACTGCTGCTGGGCCAGATGCTGGCGAAGGTCGCGCTGTCGGCCCTGCTGGTGCCGCCGGTCATCTACGCGCTGGTCGCGCTGGGGCGGCGGCTCGACCGCTAACTTGCAGCGGGGGGCATAAAGCCCTATGCGCCCGCGCATGAACAGCAAGCACGCCCCCGATCCGGCGCTCCTCGCCAAGGCCGAAACCCTCGTCGAGGCATTGCCCTATATGCAGCGATATGCGGGCAAGACCTTCGTCGTGAAATATGGCGGCCACGCCATGGGCGATCCGGAGGCGGCCCGCGATTTCGCGGAGGACGTGGTGCTGATGAAGGCGGTCGGCATCAATGTCGTCGTCGTCCATGGCGGCGGGCCGCAGATCGGCGCGATGCTCAAGAAGCTGGGCGTCGAATCGCAGTTCGTCGGCGGCCTACGCGTCACCGACAAGGAAACCGCGCAGATCGCGGAAATGGTCTTGGCCGGTTCCATCAACAAGGAAATCGTCGGCTGGATCTCCGGCGCCGGCGGGCGCGCGGTCGGCATTTCGGGCAAGGATGGCGGCCTGGTCCTGTGCGAAAAGGTGCTGGGCAAGCGTGAGGCGGACCCCAATTCCGGCATAGAGCGCAATGTCGACCTGGGCTTTGTCGGCGATCCGGTGAGGGTCGACCGCAGCATCCTGGACACGCTGACCCAGAACGGCATCATTCCGGTGGTCGCGCCGGTGGGCATCGGCGCGGACGGGCACACCTATAATGTCAATGCCGACACCATGGCGGGCGCCATCGCGGCGGAATTGCAGGCGGCACGCTTCTTCCTCCTCACCGACGTGGCGGGCGTGCTGGACAAGCAGGGCCAGTTGCTGACCGATCTCGACCCGGAGGCGATCAACGGGCTGGAGGCGGACGGCACGATCAGCGGCGGCATGATCCCGAAGCTGGAAACCTGCGTCCGCGCGGTCGAAGGCGGGGTGGACGCCGCCGTCATCCTGGACGGCCGCGTGCCGCATGCGATGCTGCTGGAAATCTTCACCGATCGCGGCGCAGGCACCCTGGTGCGCCGCTAACCCATTCCTCCCCATGCCTGCATGGGGAGGGGGACCGTCGGCGCAGCCGATGGTGGAGGGGAAATACGCAGGTCACGCCCCATTCCCTCCACCAGCCTTCGACCGCCCAACCCAATCAAATCTCCCACCATGGCTTGTCCCGCGCCGCCCGCCTCGGCTAGAGCAATCCCAATCAAATCGGAGATCGCATGGCCTACGCCCTCTATCAGATCATCGTCATCCTGCTCGATGTGCTGTGGTGGATCATCATCATCCAGGCCATCATGAGCTGGCTGATCGCCTTCAACGTCGTCAATCTTTCCAATGATTTCGTGCGCACGGTGATGGTGGCGCTGGATCGGATGACGGCGCCCATCTACAATCCGATCCGCCGGGTGCTGCCGGACCTGGGGGCGCTGGACCTGTCGCCCATGGTCGTGCTGCTGGGCATTCTGATCATCCGCCAGGCCATATTGCCGCCGCTGTTCGGACTGGTGTGACGGTCTGGAGCCGGGACGGAGACGACCTCATCCTTTCCGTCCGGTTGACGCCGGGCGCGGCGCGGGAAGAGATCGGCGGCGTCTGGACGGACGACAAGGGCGCGACATGGCTGAGCGCCCGCGTCCGCGCCGTGCCGGAAAGGGGCAAGGCCAATGCGGCGCTGATCGCGCTGCTGGCGAAGCGGCTGGATTGGCCACGCGGGGCGATTTCGCTGGAATCGGGCGACGCCAACCGGCTAAAGCGGCTGCGGATCAAGGGGGGCGGTGAAGCGTTGGCCTCTGGCCGGCTCTCCACCATTATCGAATAACAGGGTGAAGCATCATGACCATCGGCAAGATCATCGACGGCAAGGCCTTTGCGGAGACGCTTCGCGGCAAGGTCGCGGACGGGGTCGGCGCCTTCATCGCCAAGACCGGGCGCAAGCCGGGGCTGGCCGTGGTGCTGGTCGGCGAAGATCCGGCCAGTTCCGTCTACGTCCGCAACAAGGGCAAGATGACCGTCGCCGCGGGCATGGAGAGCATGGAGTTCAAGCTGCCCGCCTCCATAGGCGAGGAGGAATTGCTGGACCTGGTCGAGGAACTGAATGCCGACGAGCGGGTGGACGGCATCCTGGTCCAGTTGCCCCTGCCGCCGCACATCAACGAGGCGTCCGTGATCGGCACGATCGATCCCGCCAAGGATGTGGATGGGTTCCATGTCGTCAATTCGGGCCTGCTCGCCACCGGGCAGGAGGCGATGGTGCCCTGCACGCCGCTGGGCTGCATCATGCTGCTGAAGGATGAGCTGGGCGACCTTTCGGGGCTGGAAGCCGTGGTGGTCGGCCGCTCCAACATCGTGGGCAAGCCGATGGCGCAATTGCTGCTGGCGGAAAATTGCACGGTCACCATCGCGCACAGCCGCACGCGGGACATTGCCTCGGTCGTGCATCGCGCCGACATCGTCGTCGCCGCCGTAGGCCGGGCGGAGATGGTGAAGGGCGAATGGATCAAGCCGGGCGCGACCGTGATCGACGTCGGCATCAACCGCGTCACCGATACGGAGGACGGCAAGAGCCGGATCGTCGGCGACGTCGCCACGGCCGAAGCGCTGGCGCATGTCCGCGCCATCACGCCGGTGCCGGGCGGCGTCGGGCCGATGACCATCGCCGTCCTGCTGCGCAATACGCTGGTGGCGGCGCATGCGCGGGCCGGACTGCCCAGGCCGGAGGGGCTGTGAAGGCGCGCGCCGCGCTTCTTGCCCTGACATTGCCGGCGCTGGCTGGCGCCCGCCCGCCCATGCGCTATCAGCCCGACCCCAGTTCCGTGTTCGCCGCCGAACTCGCCTTCAACCGGCTGGCGCAGCAGAAGGGGCAATGGACCGCCTTCCGCGAAACCGCTGCGGACGAGGCCGTCATGTTCGTGCCGCAGCGGGTCTTGGCGAAGCAATGGCTGAAGGGGCGGGCCGACCCCCCTGCCCCGGTAAGCTGGACGCCGTCGGCCATCTACGTGTCCTGCGACGGCGATCTGGCGGCCAGCACCGGCGGCTGGAAGCGGCCGGACGGATCGGTCGGCTATTTCACCACCATCTGGCAGCGGGACAGGAAGGGCGAGTGGAAGTGGATCATGGACCATGGCGACACGCTCGCCAGCGCCCGTGAAGCGCCCGAATTCCTCATCGGCAAGGTCGCGACCTGCAAGCGCGCCCGCGCAGGAGGGGCCCCGCGCCCCGCCAGCCCTCCGCCGGGCCGCAAAGCGGCAAAGGGCGAGATGCCGACGGCTCCCCGCGACGAAAGCCTGAGCTGGAACGCAGAGGCCGCAGCCGACGGCAGCCGCCGCGTGACAGTGCGCATGTGGAATGGGACCGACTATGAAACCGTGATCGACGACAGGGTGGCCGCGGCGCCATGACGGAACTGTTCATCTCCGCCTTCGTCACCCTGTTCGTGGTGATCGATCCGCCGGGCTGCGCGCCGATCTATGCCAGCCTCACCACCGGCGCGACGCAGGTCCAGCGGCGCAGCATGGCGATCCGCGCCGTCGCCATCGCGGCCGGAATCCTGCTGCTGTTCGCGCTCTGGGGCAAGCAGTTGCTGGGCACTCTGGGGATCGAACTGGACAGCTTCCGCATCGCGGGCGGAATCATGCTGTTCATCATCGCCATGGACATGGTGTTCGAAAAGCGCACCCAGCGGCGCGAAGACCGGGCGCAGAAGATCGCGGAGACGCCCGAGGTGGAGGATGTGTCGGTCTTCCCCATGGCGATGCCGATGATCGCCGGACCGGGTTCGATCGCCACGGTGATGCTGCTGATGTCGCGGGCGGAAGGGCTGAGCGAACGACTGGTGGTGATCGGCGCCGTGGTCGTGACGCTGGTGCTGATGTTGGCGTCGCTGCTGGCCGCTGGGCCGATCATGGCGCTGCTCGGCGCCAAGATCGAGGCGGTCATCACGCGGCTGCTGGGCGTCCTGCTGGCGGCACTGGCCGCTCAGTTCGTGATCGACGGGCTGAAGGCGAGTTTCTAGAGCGCACCGCGTTAATCGGGCGCGGGCAGGAGCCCGGTTGACACGTCTGAACCGCGCAGACGGAACAAACTTCAGCCGCCCGTCGCCCAATGACGGAATGGACTTAGCGGCTCCACCGGGCCCAGATCGCGGTGGGCAGCATCAATCCGCGTGCCTCTTCGCGCACCGCCAGTTCGCCCGCTTCCACGGTGCCCGGCAGATCGGCAAAGGCTTGGCGCAACAATTCCCCGATGGCCAGCGCCGACATGCGGACGGCATAGACAGTCAGGAACAGGAAGCGGCTGTCCGCGTCCAGCAATTGGCGGCAATGCGCGATCAGTCCCGGCAGATCCTCTTCCAGCCGCCAGACCTCGCCATCGGGACCACGCCCATATTTGGGCGGATCGAGCAATATGCCGTCATAGCGCCGGCCGCGCCGCACCTCCCGCGCCACGAACTTGGCCGCGTCGTCGACGATCCAGCGGACCGGGCGATCCTCCAGCCCCGACAGCGCCGCATTGGCCCGCGCCTGCGCCACCGACTTCTTGGAAGCGTCGACATGCACCATCTGCGCGCCCGCCGCCGCCATCGCCAGCGTGCCGACGCCGGTATAGCCAAACAGGTTCATGACCTGCGCCTGGTCCTTGTCCGCGATCCTGCCGCGCATCCAGTCCCAGACCGGCGCCATGTCGGGAAAGAAGCCCAGATGGCGGAAGGGCGTGCAACTGGCCTGGAACGTCACCTCTTGCCAGTGCAGCGGCCAGCCTTCGGCCGGGACGGGCCGTTCGTAGAACCAGCGCCCGCCGCCTTCCTCGTCGGAACCGGGGATGAATTCGCCGTCGGCCTGCCAGTCGTCCTGCGCGGGCGCCCACATGGCCTGCGGCTCCGGCCGGATGAAGCGGTAGCGGCCATAGCGTTCCAGCTTCCGTCCATGGCCCGAATCGATCAGGCCGTAATCGGACCAGGGTTCGCCGGGAAGGGTCTGGAGGTTCACCTCAGCCCCTCGGCGTCGCCCGCTCCGCGACATAGGCGGTGACCGCTTCGAAGGTGCCGGGCAGCTTGGCATAGGCCTCTTCCCGCGCAAACAGGTCGCCCACCCGCGAAGGCAGAGACGGGCGGATGCCGGTGGCCCGCTCGACCGCCGTGGGGAATTTCGCCGCATGCGCCGTCGCCAGCGTGACCACGGGCACCGCCGGATCGAGGTCGATCGAGCGCGCCGCCGCCAGGCCGATGGCGCTGTGCGGATCGATCACCTGCCCCGCCGCGTCATAGGCCCAGCGCATCGCCATGGTCATGGCGTCGGCATCGACCCGCGCCGAGGTGAACAGCGCGGACGCGCCATCCCGCTGGGCGTTGGTGAGGCGCATCGCCTTGCTGGCTTCAAAGCCCTTCATCTGTTCGGCGAGCGCCTTGCCGTCGCGGCCGCCCGCGTCGAACAGCAGCCGTTCGAAGTTCGAACTGACCTGGATGTCCATGCTGGGGGTCGCGGTCGCCACCACCTGGCCCTGGCTATAGTCGCCCTCCGCCAAGGCGCGGTGGAGGATGTCGTTGACGTTGGTCGCGACCATCAGCTTGGCGACGGGCAGGCCCATCTTCGCCGCGACATAGCCTGCGAACACGTCGCCGAAATTGCCTGTGGGGACGGAGAAGGCGATGGCCCTGTCCGGCGCGCCCAGGCGCACGGCGGCGTAGAAATAATAGACGACCTGCGCCATCAGCCGCGCCCAGTTGATGCTGTTCACCGCCGACAGGTTGAAGCGGCGCGCAAAATCGGCGTCGTTGAACATCGCCTTCACCAGCGCCTGCGCGTCGTCGAAGCTGCCGTCGATGGCGATGTTATGGACGTTGGGAGCGAGCACCGTGGTCATCTGGCGGCGCTGCACGTCCGACACGCGGCCGTCGGGATGCAGCATGAAGATGTCGATCTTCTCTCGCCCCGCCACCGCGTCGATGGCCGCCGATCCAGTGTCGCCGGAGGTCGCGCCAACGATGGTCAGATGAGCGTCCCGCCGCGACAGGAAGCGTTCGAACAACTGGCCGAGCAGTTGCAGCGCCACATCCTTGAACGCCAGGGTCGGCCCGTGGAACAGTTCCAGCAGCCAGTGGCGATGATCGAGCTGCACCAGCGGCGTCACCGCGTCGTGGCTGAACCGGCCATAGGCGGCGGCGCACAGTTCGCGCAGTTCCTCTTCGTTAAGCGATCCGGCGACGAAGGGCGCCATGACCCGCACCGCCGTTTCGACATAGGAAAGGCCCGAAAGCGCGCGAATCTGGTCGGCGGAGAAGCTGGGCCAGCTTTCCGGCACATAGAGTCCGCCATCGGACGCCAGCCCGGCCAGCGTCACATCCTCGAACCCGAGCGCGGGCGCGCTTCCCCTGGTGCTCACATAGTGCATGGGGGTAGCCCGGTAGCGCTCGACGCGCCTTCGGGCAAGCATTTAAGGTCGCGGCGTCCGTCTGCGCAGCGCGAGCAGGTAGATGACCACCGCGACGGCGGCGAAGAAGAACCATTGCCCGGCATAGGCCAGATGGTTGTTGGGCACGTCGGCGGCGGTGGGCGGCGCCAGCGGCTTGAGGCCAGGCACCGGCTCCCCGGCGATCAGCATGGGGCGGAGCGGCATGGCCTGGCCGCCGATGCGCGACAGAAGGGATCGGTGATCGGGTTCCTCCCCTATCCAGCCGCGCATCTGGCCGCCCTGCCATTGGGGCCTTGCGTCAGGCGTCTTCGCGACGCCCGCCGCGACCAGCACGCCGGGGCCTTCCGCGCCGGTCGCGCATTCGGCGATATAGCGGTAGCCGACCGATCCGTCAGCGGCGCGCCCGGCTTCGCTGCGCCAGTGGACCACGCGCAGGCAATGGGCGGAGGAGCGGCGGAACAGAAGTTCGGGCGGCACGGGCGGATGGGCCGGGAAGGCCACGGGGGGCTTGGCCGGATTGGCGGCGACCAGGGCCAGCGTCGATTCCTTTTCGGCGCGGCGCTGGAGTTGCCAGACGCCGAGGCCGATCATGACCAGCACCGCCGCCGCGACGATCAGCGTGGGGATGAGGGGCAGGCGGCGGCTCATGCTTCGCGGTCCCTTGCGATCAGGCGGCCCTCGCGCGCCTTGTTGCGATATTCGAGGATGAGCAGCGCGCCCTTCGCCACGCGCAGGCTGGCCATCACCGCCGCCACGGTCAGCGGCGTCCAGAGCAGGAGGTGCAGCCAGAGCGGCGGATGGACCTTCAGTTCCAATATCAGCGCCATCGCCACCATCAGCGCGCCGATGATCAGCGTCAGGAAGGCCGCGGGGCCGTCGCCGACATTGAACTGGCCGTAATCCAGTCCGCAGGCGCGGCATGAGGGGGCGAAACGGACCGGGCCGGAAAACAGCGTGGGCGCGCCGCATTGCGGGCAGGCGCCTGCCATCGCGCCGATTAGCAAGGGCTGCGGCGCGGGCGGATGAGGATCGGGGGCCGACATGGCGTCAGGCATAGTGCCCGCCGCCGAAAAAGAAAACGGCCGGAACAGGTCCGGCCGTTATTCGTGCACTCATCGGCGGAAGGATCAGCCGCCGTGGACCGGCGCGCCCCAGCCGCCCCAGACATAGATGGCGACGAAGAGGAACAGCCACACCACGTCGACGAAATGCCAGTACCAGGCGGCGGCTTCGAAGCCGAAATGCTGGCGCGGGGTGAAATCGCCCCGATGCGCGCGGATCAGGTTCACGATCAGGAAGATCGTGCCCACCAGCACGTGGAAGCCGTGGAAGCCGGTCGCCATGTAGAAGGCCGAGCTGTAGGGGCTGCCGCCGAAGGGGAAAGGCGCATGGGCATATTCATAGGCCTGGATCGCGGAGAAGAGCGCGCCCAGGATGACCGTCAGCGTCAACCCCTTCTTCAGCCCGTCCCGGTCGCCATGGATCAGGGCGTGGTGCGCCCAGGTCACGGTCGTGCCGGAGCAGAGCAGGATCAGCGTGTTGAGCAACGGCAGTTCAAAGGCGTTCATCACCTCTATGCCCTTCGAGGGGAACATCCCCTCGATCGGCGCCAACTGGCTGGGGAAGAGCGAGAAGTCGAAGAAGGACCAGAACCAGCCCACGAAGAACATGACTTCCGATGCGATGAACAGGATCATGCCGTAGCGCAGGTGGAGCTGCACCACCGGCGTATGGTCGCCGGCATGCGCCTCCGTAATGACATTGGCCCACCAGCTATACATGGTGAACAGCACGCCCGCGAGGCCGATCAGGAAAACCCAGCCGCCGCCAGCCGGCGTGGCGTCCGGATGCATCCACATGATCGCGCCGAAAGCCATGACCAGCACCGACATGGAGCCGAAAAAGGGCCAGATGCTGGGCGGAAGAATATGATAATCGTGGTTCTTGGCGCCTGCCATGACGTTTCTCATCCCCGTTCGCGTTATGATTGTGCCTTAGCTTGGCTTTTTATCCTGCTCAACAGGATAGAAGGTGTAGCTCAGCGTGATTTCCTGCGTGTCCTTATTGTCGGCATCCGTCAATATCTTCGGATCGACATAATAGATCACCGGCATGCGCACCTGCTCCCCCGGCTGTAGCGTTTGCTGGGTGAAACAGAAGCACTGGATCTTGGTGAAATAGGCGCCCGCCTGGGATGGCGTGACGTTGAAGGTGGCGGTGCCCGTGACCGGCCGGTCCGACAGGTTCTTCGCGACGAAGATCGCCATGTTGCGGGCGCCGACCGTCACCGTCTGGGTGTGGCGTTCCGGGTGGAACTGCCACGGCATGCCCGGCGTCACGTTGGAATCGAAGCGGATCGACATGCGATGCCCCGCCGCTTCTGCAACCTGCACATCGGCGTCCGCCCGCTGCGTGGTGCCGCCAAAGCCGGTCCGCTCGCAGAAGATGCGGTAGAGCGGGACCGAGGCGAAACCCAGGCCCAGCATGGCAAGGCCAACGCCGGCCATGCCGATCATCGTCCGCCGGTTGCGGCGATCCCGGTCGAAGGGCGAAGGAGGAAGGCTGGCCATCACTGTCCCCCACCGATCTTGGCGATGGTGATCGCGTAGAAAAGGATGACCAGCGCGCCCAGCAGCACCCCCGTCACGATGGCGCGGGATTTCTGCCGCGTCCGGACCTGCCTGTCTTCGTCGGGAGTCATGCGAACACCCAGCGGTCGACCACGACCGCGCCGAAGAGGAGGAAGAGATAGAGGATCGAATATTTGAACAGCCGCCGTTCGGGCGCCATGCGGGCGGGGTCGCTTTCCCGCCGCCGCAGCACCTGGAAGGCCATGGCGACGAACAGCGCCGTGCCGAGCAGGGCCGTCGTGCCGTAGATCGGGCCGGTAAGGCGCAGCAGCACGGGCGCCATGGCGGCGACAGCCATGATCGCGGTGTAGAACCATATCTGGCGGCGGGTCGCGACCTCGCCGGAGACGACCGGCAGCATGGGGATGCCCGCCGCCGCATAATCGGTCTTCACGAACAGGGCCAGCGCCCAGAAATGGGGCGGCGTCCAGAAGAAGATCAGCATGAACAGCGCGACCGGCAGCGCGCCGATGTCGCCCGTCACCGCCGCCCAGCCGATGACCGGGGGGAAAGCGCCCGCCGCGCCGCCGATGACGATGTTCTGCGCCGTCCGGGGCTTGAGCCAGATGGTGTAGACGAAGACGTAGAAGAGGATCGACACCGCCAGCACGGCCGCCGCCAGCCAGTTGGTCGCGACGCCCATCAGCAGCACGGAGAAGAAGGACAGGCCGACGCCGAAATGCAGCGCGGATTGCCGGTCCATCCGGCCCGCGGGCAGCGGGCGGTTGGCGGTGCGCTTCATCTTCGCGTCGATGTCCGCCTCATACCATTGGTTTAGCGCGGCCGCCGCGCCCGCACCGAGCGCGATGCAGAGAATCGCCGTGAAGGCCAGCACCGGATGGATATGCCCCGGCGCCGCGAGCAGACCGCACAGCCCGGTAAAGACGACCAGCGTCATCACCCTGGGCTTGGTCAGCGCGACAAAGTCCCGCCAATGCGCGGGAATCACGGGAAGCGGACCTTCGGACATGAACGGCGAACTTGCCATAGTCTCCTCATGCGGCATCCCGGCGCGGCGACCGTGCCGGGATTGCCTGATTCCAGGAACTGGCGGCCTTTACGCCAATCCCGGCGTTCCGGCAAACCGGAACGCCCCCGGCTGCGGTCAGTCGATGACCGGCAGCGTTTCGAACTGGTGGAAGGGCGGCGGGCTGGACAGGGTCCATTCCAGCGTGGTGGCGCCTTCGCCCCAGGGATTGCCCTCCGCCTTCTTGCCCGCGGCCAGCGACCAGATGAGGTTGACGAAGAAGATCAGCATGCCGGCGGCCATGATCTCATAGCCGTAGCTGGCAAACTTGTTCCAATAGGCGAACGCCTCCGGATAGTCCGGATAGCGGCGCGGCATGCCCGACAGGCCCAGGAAGTGCATCGGGAAGAACAGCATGTTCACGCCGACGAAGAACACCCAGAAGTGCAGATGGCCGAGGAATTCGTTGTACATCCGGCCCGACATCTTCGGGAACCAGTAGTAGAAGCCCGCGAACAGGCCGAACACCGCGCCCAGCGAGAGCACATAGTGGAAGTGCGCGACGACATAATAAGTGTCGTGCAGCACGTCGTCGACGCCGCCATTCGCCAGCACCACGCCGGTGACGCCGCCCACGGTGAACAGGAAGATGAAGCCCAGCGCCCAGACCATCGGGGTCTTGTAGCTGATCGAGCCGCCCCAGATCGTCGCGATCCAGGAGAAGATCTTGATGCCGGTCGGCACCGCGATCACCATGGTGGCGGCGGTGAAGTACATCTTCACGTTCACCGACATGCCGGTGGTGAACATGTGGTGCGCCCAGACGACGAAGCCGACGACGCCGATCGCGACCATGGCGTAGGCCATGCCGAGATAGCCGAACACCGGCTTGCGGCTGAAGGTCGAGACGATCTGGCTGATGATGCCGAAGCCCGGCAGGATCATGATGTACACTTCGGGGTGGCCGAAAAACCAGAAGAGATGCTGGTAGAGTTCGGGATCGCCGCCGCCAGCGGCATCATAGAAGGTGGTGCCGAAATTGCGGTCGGTCAGCAGCATGGTGATCGCCGCGGCCAGAACCGGCAGCGCGAGCAGCAGCAGGAAGGCGGTGACCAGCACCGACCAGACGAACAGCGGCATCTTGTGCAGGGTCATGCCCGGCGCGCGCATGTTGAGGATGGTGGTGATGAAGTTGATCGCGCCCAGGATCGAGCTGACGCCCGCGACGTGGAGCGACAGGATCGCCATGTCCACCGCCGGACCCGCCGAACCGCTGGTCGAGAGCGGGGCATAGACCGTCCAGCCGGTGCCAGCGCCGTTGCCGGTGCCGCCGGGCACGAAGGTCGAGCCGAGCAGCAGGACGAAGGCGGGGATGAGCAGCCAGAAGCTGATATTGTTCATCCGCGGGAAGGCCATGTCCGGCGCGCCGATCATGATCGGCACGAACCAGTTGCCGAAGCCTCCGATCATCGCGGGCATCACCATGAAGAAGACCATGATGAGGCCGTGGGCGGTGATCAGCACGTTCCAGAGGTGATAGGCCTGGTCCAGCGTCGCTTCGGGACCGTCGCTGAACTGCGCCCAGGTCTGGAGATACTGGATGCCCGGCTGCGCCAGTTCGGCGCGCATCAGGCCCGAAATCGCGCCGCCGATGATGCCGGCGACGATCGCGAAGATCAGGTAGAGCGTGCCGATGTCCTTGTGGTTGGTCGACATGAACCAACGCTGGAAGAAGGCCGGCTTGTGGTCGGCGTCATGATGATCATGAGCATGATCGCCGTGATGATCTGCGGTAATGGTGGTCATGGCGTCTATGCCCTTACATCAAAGCTTGGCGGCAGGAGCGGCGGCGGGCGCGGCAGCTTCGGCCGTGGTCGCGGCGGCGGCGCCCTTCAGCGTGCCGCCCTGCGACAGCAGCCACTGGTCGAACTGCGCGGGTTCCAGAGCCTCGATCGCGATCGGCATGAAGCCGTGGCGCGCGCCGCACAATTCCGAACACTGGCCGTAATAGACGCCCGGCTTCTCGATGGTGAAGCTCTTTTCATTGAGGCGGCCCGGCACCGCGTCCATCTTCACCCAGAGGGAGGGGACCGCGAAGCTGTGGATGACGTCGGCGCCGGTGATGATCAGCTTGATCGGGCGGCCGACCGGCAGGACCAGGCGATTGTCGGGAGCGAGCAGATAAGGCTCGCCGTTCGCCTCCGCCTTGTCCTTGGGCAGCATGTTGGAAACGAATTCCGGGATGCCGTTGTCGGGATATTCATAGCCCCAATACCACTGATAGCCGGTAACCTTGACAGTCAGCGCATCCTTCGGCGCGGGCTTGTACTGGTCGGCGAGCAGGCCGATGGAGGGAACCGCGATGGCCAGCAGGATCACCACCGGCACCACGGTCCAGATCACCTCTATCACCGTGTTGTGCGAGGTCTTGGACGGCGTCGGATTGGCGCTGCGGCGGAAACGGACCATCACGTAGAGCATCAGGATCAGCACGAAGATCGAGATGATGGTGATGATCGGCAGCAGCATCACGTCATGCAGCCAGCGTGCGGTGTGCCCGGTGGGCGAAAACTGCTTCTGGAGGGTGATTTCACCCGGCATGGGCATACCGATGCCCGGCGTCGGCTTCATCCGGGGCGGCGCGGCCACCTTCCCGGCGGGCGCGGCTTCCGCGGCGGGAGCCGCTGCATTGCCGGCCGAATCAGCGGCCGCAGCTTCATTCCCGGCAGCCGGAGCCGCAACCGCGGCATTGTCCTGGGCCAGCGCCGGACCGTTCATGGCGAGCGTCGGCGCAAAGGCCAACAACCCGGCGAGAACGAGCGATTTCACCTTGTTCATAAGCGTCTTCTTACCCCGTAACCCCTTGGCGCCGCGGCAACGAAGACGCACGCATACACGTCCCCCCCGCCCGTATCGGTCTGCCGCGGCTTATAAGCATCTTTTGTAACGCCTCAAGGTTCCACAACCAGATTTTCTTCGCTGTTGCAACGCCTAGTTGGTGAGCCTATCTCGCTCCCCGCGCGCAACCGCGCAAACATGGGGCGAGATCATGGGGCGACCCATGACGGGAAAGGCGCGCCGCATCGCGCATGAAGCGGGCGGCACGGGCGAATGGATCGAAGACAAGAATGACCGACGAGGAAGTATTGGCGGAATTCAGGGCTGCGGGCGCGTTGCTGGAGGGGCATTTCATCCTGTCCTCAGGCCGCCGCAGCGCCAACTACCTGCAATGCGCGCGCGTGCTGATGAACGCGGAGCGCGCCGGACGGCTGGCCCGCGCCACCGTGCAGAAGCTGCCGCGCGAATTGCGGCAGGAAATCGACCTGGTGGTATCCCCGGCGATGGGGGGACTCATCATCGGCCATGAAATCGGCCGCGCGCTGGACAAGGACGCCGTGTTCCTGGAGCGGCCGGAGGGCAGGTTCGAACTGCGCCGCGGCTTTTCCATCGCGCCGGGACAAAAGGTGCTGATGGTGGAGGACGTCGTCACCACCGGCCTGTCCTCCCGCCAGGCGATAGAGGCGGTCGCGGCGGAAGGCGGCATCGTCATAGCGGAAGCCGCGCTGGTGGACCGTTCCGCCGGAGAGGTGGAGCTGGGCGTGCCATTCTACCCGCTCGTCAGCATCAACTTCCCGGTCTATGACGCCGACCAGATCCCGCCCGAACTGGCGGCGATCCCGGCGATCAAGCCCGGCAGCCGGAAGCAGTAGCCCATGTCCCGAACCCCCGCTCATCTGCGCCTGGGCGTCAACATCGATCATGTGGCGACCATCCGCAACGCGCGCGGGGGAACGCATCCCGACCCGGTCAAGGCCGCGCTGCTGGCGGCCAAGGCCGGCGCCGACGGCATCACCGCCCATCTGCGCGAGGACCGGCGGCATATCCGGGACGAGGACATCGCCACGCTGATGGCGGCGCTGACGGTGCCGCTGAACCTGGAGATGGCGGCGACGCAGGAAATGCTGGGCATCGCGCTGCGGCATCGGCCGCATGCCGCCTGCATCGTGCCGGAAAAGCGGGAGGAGCGGACCACCGAAGGCGGGCTGGACGCCGCCGGGCAGATCGACGCTCTCCACCCGATCGTCGACGCGCTGGGCAAGGCGGGCGTGCGCGTCAGCCTGTTCATCGAGCCCGACGCCGCGCAGATCGAGGCGGCCATGCGCCTGGGCGCGCCGGTGGTAGAACTGCACACCGGCCGCTACGCCCATCTGGAAGGGTCCGAACGGGCGGAGGAACTGCGGCGGCTGGCCGACGCCGCCGCGCTGGCGGCGAAGAACGGCATCGAACCCCATGCCGGCCATGGCCTGACCTTCGACAATGTCGGGCCGGTCGCGGCGATCCCGCAGATCGCCGAACTCAATATCGGGCATTTCCTGATCGGGGAGGCGATCTTCGGCGGGCTGGAGAGCAGCATCCGCGAAATGCGCCGCCAGATGGACCTGGCGCGTTGATCGTCGGCCTGGGTTCCGACCTCTGCAATATCGAGCGAATCGAGAATTCGCTCGACCGTTTCGGCGAGCGGTTCGAGAATCGCGTGTTCACCGATGTGGAACGGGCCAAGGCCAACCGCCGTCCCTTCACCAAGGCGGGCACGCTCGCCAAGCGCTTCGCCGCCAAGGAGGCGTTTTCGAAGGCCGTCGGCACCGGGTTCAAGCAGGGCGTGTTCATGAAGGACATCGGCGTCGTCAATGGTCCCAGCGGCGCGCCGACGCTGCATTTGACGGGCGGAGCGCTGGCCCGGCTGGAATCGCTGGTTCCCGCAGGGCACCGGCCGGTCGTTCACTTGACGCTCACCGACGATCATCCATGGGCGCAGGCCTTTGTGATTATCGAAGCCCTGCCGTTATAAGCGTCGCACCTCTCCAGCCGGAAATCCTCCCATGACGGCAGCCGACATGACCGAAAACGATTCCGCCTCATCCGAACAGCCCGGCAGCCCGGCTTCCGAACCGGAAAAGACGCCGGTGAACTGGTGGCAGGAGGTTAAAAGCATCACCCTGCTGATCCTGGCGGTGCTGGCCTTCCACAGCTTCGTCGCCAAGCCCTTCTACATCCCCAGCGAATCGATGATGCCGGTGCTGCTGAAGGGCGACCGGCTGGTGGTGAGCAAATATCCCTATGGCTGGTCCTACGTGTCCCCCAGCTTCCATCCGCTGCCCTTTCTGAAAGGGCGGATTTTCGGGCGCCTGCCGGAACGCGGCGACATCGTCATCGTCTCGCCCCAGAACAAGCGGGAGGATTATATCAAGCGGGTCATCGGCCTGCCCGGCGACATAGTGGAGGTGCGCGGCGGCCAGGTCGTGCTGAACGGCGTGCCGGTGCGGCAAAGGGTGCTGAAGCCCATCCGCATCCCCGTCGACGGCAACGCGCCCTGCCCGCCCATGCAGTTCCCCGGCGCGCTGGTGACGGACGCGAGCGGGAGAAGCTGGTGCGAACTGCCGGTGCGGCAGGAGGTGCTGCCCAACGGCAAAAGCTATGTCACCATCGACATGGGGCCGAGCACGCTGGACTGGTACGGGCCGGTGCGGGTTCCGGCGGACCATGTCTTCCTGATGGGCGACAATCGGGACAACAGCGCGGACAGCCGCGCGCCGCTGGAGGAAAACGGGTTGGGCGGGCCGGTGCCGTGGGAAGCGATCGGCGGCCGGGCTGAGTTCATCACCTTCTCGCTGGACGGCGATTCGTCCTGGAACCCGCTGAGCTGGCTCCATGCCTTCCGCGCTGACCGCGCCGGGAACAGCCTGCGCCCGGCGAGCGTTACCCCGCCGAAATAAGCGTTTCGGATAGGGGCTTTGGGTTGAGCGGGACGAAAATCCACATAGAGGAACCCGGTCCCAGCGAATTGCGCAGCCCGCTGGTCCAGCATGAGGTCAAGCGGGCGGGCGTGTGGTTCGCCATGGGCATCGCCATCGCGCTGCTGGTGCTGCTGGCCCAGCCGATCATGCTGATCATGGGCGCGCTGGTGCTGGCGACGATGATGGACGGCGGCACGCGGCTGTTGGGCAGGCTGATGCCCATCGGGCGGGGCTGGCGGCTGGCCATCATATTGGTCGCCGCGCTGACCTTCCTGGTCTATACCTTCTACCTTACCGGATCGAGCCTGGCCGCGCAGGCGCAGGCGATGCGGGTGATCGTCGAGACGCAGGTCAACCGCATCGGCCAGTGGTTGCAGCAACTGGGCGTCACCACCATGCCGGGGGATTTGGGGCCGGAGGATTTCAAGAGCCTGGCGCAACAGGCGATGAGCTCGCTCGGCCGGGTGACGGCGGCGGTCGGGACCATGGTCGGCGCGGTCACCAGCGGGGTGATGATGCTGGTGCTGGCCATATTCATCGCGATAGAACCCAAAATCTATGAGCGAGGCGTCGCCTGGATGCTGCCGATGGACAGGCGCGGCCGCTTCTACGCCATTGCCGACAGGATGGGCTGGACGCTGCGGCGGCTGATGTTCGGGCGGCTGATCGGCATGGCGGTGGAGGGGGTCGGCACCTGGCTGCTGCTGTGGGCGGGCGGCGTGCCGATGGCGGGGCTGCTGGGCATATTGACCGGGCTGTTCGCCTTCCTGCCGAATATCGGATCGATCATTTCGGGCGTGCTGATCGTGCTCGTGGGCTTTTCCGCCGGCGTGGATGCGGGGCTTTACGCTTTCGGGGTCTATCTGGCGGTGCAGATCGTCGACGGCTATCTGATCGTGCCGATGGTGGCCAAGCGGGCGACCGACCTGGCGCCCGCGCTGGTGCTGGCCGCGCAGATCCTCTTCGGCGCGCTGTTCGGGATCATGGGGCTGTTCCTGGCCGATCCCATCGTCGCGATGATCAAGGTCTATCTGGAGGAGCGGTCGAAGGCGCTGGAGGCGGAGAACGGCAGAAGCGCGGCGGTGCCGGTGGCCGGGTAGTGTATGCAACCTGCTCCTGCGCAGGCAGGAGCAGGTTGCGCCGGAGGGAGCGTTGGCTCAACAAAAAGGCCGGGAAATCCCGGCCCTAATTGCTTTTCCGCCATGTCCGGACTCAGCGCCCCGGCGCGCCCTGCGGCATTCCGCCCTGCTGCATCATCTGCTGCATGCGCATGATGTCCGCCTTGGACTTGAAGTCGTGCAACTGGACGTCGAACACCAGCACCGAATTGGCCGGGATCGGACCCGCCGCCTGCTCGCCATAGCCAAGCTGCGGCGGAATCCACAGGCGGTACTTGCCGCCCTTCTTCATCTTCTGCAGGCCTTCGGAGAAGCCCGGAACCACGCCGTCCACCGGCATGGCGGTCTGCGGATTCTCGTCGAACACGGTGCCGTCGAGCAGCGCCCCCTTATAGCCCACCAGCGCCACGTCGGCGGCCGTCGGGCTGGGACCGGCGCCTTCCTCCAGCACCTTGAACTGGAGACCCGATTCGGTCGTCACCACGCCCTCTTCGCCGCCATTATGCACCAGGAAGCTGGCGGGCGAAGGCTCCACGCCCCGCTGCCCGGCCCAGGCCAGGCCGCCGGCCGCCAGCGCTACCGCGGCGACACCCACCCAGAGGCGCGTCAAAGACCCCTTGGCGATAGGATGAAGGGGAACGGCCGTGGTCGACATGGCTTAAGCCTCGCAAATTGGTGCGGGTGGTGTTTTCAGCGGAAGGAAGGACGGCCGGGCGGCCGCCCCGAAACGGCGGTCCTTAACGGACGCCGTCGCGCTCGGCGCGCTTGCGCTCCAGCTTGCGGGCGCGGCGAACGGCGGCGGCCTTTTCGCGGGCGCGCTTTTCCGAGGGCTTCTCATAGTGACGGCGCAGCTTCATCTCGCGATACACGCCCTCGCGCTGCAGCTTCTTCTTGAGCGCGCGCAGGGCCTGGTCGACATTGTTGTCGCGAACGATGATTTGCATAAGCCAGTCAAACTCCAGTCGAAAACGGACGGATCGCCAGGAAATTTCAACCCTTCCCGACGGGCCGCCCGAATGAAATAGCGGTGAGTCGCCGCAGGTCACCCTGCGCCGTGTGGGGCGCGCCCTACCAGCAGAGTCGCGCAAATTCAACCCAAAAGCCGTTTTTCTCGACAGAGGCGCGGGACAGGCAGATAGTCGCCCCATCAACGATAAGGAGGATCGCCATGGCAACAGCCGCCAGGACCAAGGGCAAGCGCCCCGACATGTCGCCCGCGGAATGGGCCGCGCGCCAGCAACTCGCCGCCTGTTACCGCATTTTCGACCATCTGGGCTGGTCGGAACTGATCTACAATCACATCACCCTGCGCGTGCCGGACGAGGAAAACGCCTTCCTGATCAATCCCTTCGGCCTGCTCTACGGCGAAGTGACCGCGTCGAACCTGGTCAAGATCGACATTGACGGCCATGTGCTGGACGGCAGCCCCTATCCGGTCAACCGCGCCGGTTTCACCCAGCACAGCGTTTTCCACCGCCACCTGCCCGACGCGCACTGCATCATCCACACGCACACCACCGCCGGCATGGCCGTCAGCGCCACGCGGGAGGGGCTGACGCCCACCAATTTCTATGCCGCCGCCTTCATCGGCCGAATCGCCTATCATGATTTCGAAGGCGTCACGATCCGGCCGGAGGAGGGGGAACGACTGGTCGCCAATCTGGGCGACCGGCGCATCATGATGCTGCGCAACCATGGCACGCTGGTCATGGCGAAGTCCCTGCCCCAAGCCTTCCTGACCCAATGGCTGCTCCAGCGCGCCTGCGAGATACAGGTCGCGACCGGCGCGGCCGGGACGCCGGTGGACATCCCGCCGGAGGTCATCGCCGTGCATCAGCGCGACCTGAGCGGCGTGCAATTGCCGACCGGCCCCGGCGTGCCGGATTTCGAGGCGCTGGTGCGGAAGATCGACCGGATCGATCCAGGCTGGCGGGATTAGGCCGGGGGAATGAGGGCGGGCGTTCCAACCCCGACTCCCCCGCCCCCACATCGCGCTCTATGGCAGCCAATGCCCGACGCGCCCGTCAGGCCTCATCCGATTGCAACCGCCTGTCCCCGCTTGCTACCCGCACCATATTTCCGCATCTTCCGCCCCATGCCCGCCATCCGCCCCGAACGGTCGATCTTCCTGCTGCTTCTGGCCTTGCTGATCGTCGGGCTGGCGGTGGGCAGCACCTATTGGCTCTACGCGGTGCAGCAGCGGGTCAACATCTGGGTCCAGCACACCCTGCGCGTCGAGAACCAGCTTTCGACGCTGCTGCTGCATGTGCAGGAGGCGGAAAGCGCCCAGCGCGGGTTCATGCTGACGCGCAAGGACTCCTTCCTTGGTCCCTATGAGGCATTTCGCGGCCGATGGCGGCAGGAACTCGCCGCGCTGCGCGTGGAGGTGCGCGACAATCCCCCGCAGGCCCGATCGGTGGAGGAACTGGAGGAACTGCTGGACGACCGGCTGTTCCTGATGCGCACGGGCATAGAGCGGCGGCGGCGGGGGGAGATCATCCCGGCGGGCGATTTCGATGCGGGCATGGTCACGATGGCCCGCATCCGTGCCCTGGTGGCGGCGATGCGGGCGCGGGAGGCGCAGTTGCTGAAGGGCCGGACGGCCAATGACAATCGCCTCAGCACCATGGTTTCGATCGGACTTGCCGTGTCCGCCGTGCTGATCACCCTGTTGGGCGCTGTGGCGCTGCGCACCGCCTATCGCCGCGTGGCCGAGGCGACGGAAAGCCAGCAGGCGCTGGCCGACATCAACCGCCGCCTGATGAGCGAGGCGCGGGAGCGCGAAGCCGCCGAGGGGCAATTGCGCCAGATGCAGAAGATGGAATCGATCGGCCAACTGACCGGCGGCATCGCCCATGACTTCAACAATATGCTCGCCATCGTCATCGGCTCGCTCGACATCGTCCGGCGGCGGCTGGCGCCGGGCACCGACGTCCGGATCGTCAGGGGCGTCGACAACGCGACCGAAGGGGCGCAACGCGCGGCCCAGCTCACCGCCCGGCTGCTCGCCTTTTCCCGCCAGCAGCCGCTGGACCCGCAGCCGACCGACGTCAACAAGCTGGTCGGCGGGATGTCTGAACTGCTGCGCCGCACGATCGGCGAGAGCATCCGGGTCGAGGCCGTGCTGGCGGGCGGGCTGTGGCGGGCGAGCATCGACCCCAGCCAGCTCGAATCGGCCATCATCAACCTCTGCGTCAATTCGCGCGATGCGATGCCCATGGGCGGCAAGCTGACGATCGAGACGGCCAACGCCCATCTCGACGATGCCTATGCCGCCGCCCACAACGACGTCTTGGCCGGGCAATATGTGATGGTGTCGGTCACCGACAGCGGCACCGGCATGCCGCCCGAGGTGGTGGAGCGCGCCTTCGACCCCTTCTTCACCACCAAGGGCGTGGGCAAGGGCACCGGCCTCGGCCTCAGCCAGGTGTTCGGGTTCATCAAGCAGTCGCGCGGCCATGTGAAGATCTATTCCGAACCCGGCGAGGGCACGATCATCAAGATCTACCTGCCGCGCCATTACGGGCCGGAGCCGGTCGCCGGCGCCATCCAGGCGGCGCCCGCCGAACTGCCCCGCGCCAAGGGGGAAGAGATCATCCTGGTGGTGGAGGACGAGGAGCGCGTCCGGCACATGTCGGTCGATTCGCTGCGGGAGCTGGGCTACACCATCGTCCAGGCATCCGACGGCGAACAGGCGCTGGAAATGCTGACAATCCAGCCGCGCATCGACATGCTGTTCACCGACGTGGTCATGCCCGGCATCAACGGGCGCGACCTGGCCGACCGGGCGCGGGCGAGCCGACCGGGCCTCAAGATCCTCTACACCACGGGCTATACCCGCAACGCCATCGTCCATAACGGCATGCTCGACCCCGGCGTCTCCTTCCTCGCCAAGCCCTTCACGCTCGATCAACTGGCGGCAAAGGTGCGCCAGGTCCTGGATGCCGATCCCGGCGAGCCCGACTGATCGAGATTATGGACAGGGGCGGGTGAGGAACATATGATGAACAATCATGACCGCCCTCACCACCCGACAGAAGCTGGAAATCCTGGCCGACGCCGCCAAATATGACGCGTCCTGCGCCTCGTCGGGCACGGCGAAGCGCGACAGCGCCTCGGGCCGGAAGGGCGGCATCGGCTCGACCGAGGGCATGGGCATATGCCATGCCTATGCGCCCGACGGCCGCTGCATTTCGCTGCTCAAGATCCTGCTGACCAACAGCTGCATCTTCGACTGCCATTATTGCGTCAACCGCCGGTCGAGCGATGTGCGGCGCGCCCGCTTCACCGTGCGGGAAGTGGTCGACCTGACGCTCAGCTTCTATCGCCGCAACTATATTGAGGGGCTGTTCCTCTCCTCCGGCATCATCCGGTCGTCCGACTACACGATGGAACAGTTGGTGGCCGTCGCCCGCAGCCTGCGCGAGGAGCATGATTTTCGCGGCTATATCCACCTCAAGACCATTCCCGACGCCGATCCGGAACTGGCGCGCCATGCGGGCCTTTATGCCGACCGGCTGTCGATCAACGTCGAACTGCCGACCGAGCAGGGCCTGCGCAGGCTGGCGCCGGAAAAGGACGGGCAGCGGATCGAAAGCGCCATGGCGGGCATGCGCGACGCCATAGAGGATGGGTCGGACGCCAGTCGCCGCTACGCCCATGCGCCGCGCTTCGCCCCGGCCGGCCAGTCCACCCAGATGATCGTCGGCGCGGACCAGGCGGACGACCGCGCCATCATCCGGCGGGCCAGTGCGCTCTACAGCCGGCACAGGCTGCGGCGGGTCTATTACAGCGCCTTCTCGCCCATCCCCTCGCCCAGCAGCGTGCTGCCCTTGAAGCGTCCGCCGCTGATGCGCGAACACCGGCTCTATCAATCGGACTGGATGATGCGCTTCTACGGCTATTCGGCGCAGGAGCTGGAAAGCGCCGCCGATCCCGCCACCGGCTGCCTGCCGCTCGACATCGATCCCAAGCTCGCCTGGGCGCTGCGGCACCGGGATTGCTTTCCGGTCGACGTCAACCGCGCCCCGCGCGAGGCGTTGCTGCGGGTGCCGGGACTGGGGGTGAAGGCGGTGGACCGGATCGTCGCCAGCCGCCGCCACCGGCGGCTGCGGCTGGACGATGTCGCCCGGCTGACGCGGAGCGTCGCCAAGCTGCGCCCCTTCCTGGTCGCGGCCGACTGGCGCCCGGTGCATCTGGCCGACCGGCTGACCCTGCACATCACGCACCCGCCCGCCTCGCAATATGAGCTTTTTCCGTGAGTCGCGCGCATTTTGCCGTTGATCGGACGGGCGGTTCATGTTTTCCTTGTCCGACGCAAGGAAAGGGCCGGATTTTTGGCGACGAAGTGGAACGATGGCGCGACCCGCCGCACGGGCCATGCCCAGCGGATGAGCACCCATCTGGCCGTCGCCCTGGTCGTCTTCTGCCTGCTTCAGATCTTCATCGTCGCCAAGATGGGCGGGTCGCTGCTGCTGCATCTGGGCATCATCGTGGCGATCGGCGGCTTTGCCGTCGCGGCGCGGGGGCTGGAGCGCCGCTGGGAGTTGCTCGACAGCAGCGGGCTGCCCGCGCACAGCCTCGACCTTCGCTTCCGCCGCGATCTGGTGCAGCTCTGGGGCGCCAGCATTGGCGGCGGGCTGCTCTGGATTCCCGTCGCGATCATTTTTCACGCCCTGTTCGGCTGAACCCAAAGGCCCGGTCCATCGTTGTTCCTTCCGCAAGAGAAGGAGCATGCCCCATGGCCGACGCCAGCATTTTCGACCGATTGAAGCAGGATCATGACGCCCATCGGCAATTGTTCGACAAGATGGCCGATGCGCAGGCGGAGCCGGATCGGCTGGAAAAGCTGTTCGAACAGTTCCGGGTGGAGGTGACGGCCCATGCGGCGGCGGAGGAGGAAACGCTCTACGCCACCATGCTGGCGCGGCCCGACCTGCGCGAAGACGCCCAGCACAGCGTGTCGGAGCATAAGGAGATCGACGATTATCTTGAGGAACTGGAAGGCCTGCCCTTCAATGGCGATGAATGGAACCGCGTCTTCGCCCAGATGAAGAAGCGCTACCTCCACCATATCGAGGAGGAAGAGGAGGAGATGTTCCCCGACGCGGCGAAGGAACTGACTGCGGAGGAGGAGCAGAAGCTGGCCGCCCGGTTCGCCCAGCGCAAACCGGCCGAATTGCAGCGCGCCGAGGCGAATGATTAGGGTCCATGCATCGCGCGCGGCTGAACGGACCGGATGATTTCGACGGTTGGCGCGTGGCCGCGCGCGCCTTCGCCCTCGCCGGCACGAAGCCAGCCGACATCCTCTGGCAGACAGGGGATGAAGGCGATCTCTTCGCGGCGGACGAAGCGCCTCCGCCCGTAGGCGAGGTCGCCTTTTCCGTCCCGCGCGCCTTTGTCGAACTGGCGGAAAAGGCAATCCTGCACCGCGATGCGGAGCGTTTCGCCCTGCTCTACGCCCTGCTCGTTCAAGTGCGCGACCGCCCCGCCAGCCTGGAGGATCGCGCCGACCCGCTGGTCCGCCGGGTGGAGGCCCTGGCCAAGGCGGTGCGGCGCGACATGCACAAGATGCGCGCCTTCGTCCGGTTCCGCGAACTGGCCGATGCGGAGGGGCCTCGCTTCGTCGCCTGGTTCGAGCCGGACCATCATATCGTCCGCGCCAATGCCGGATTCTTCGCGCGCCGCTTTGCCTCGATGCGCTGGTCGATCCTGACGCCGGAACTCAGCATCCATTGGGACGGCGATGCGTTGACCGAAGGACCGGGCGCCACCCGCCGGGATGCGCCCGCGCAAGACCCGGTCGAGGACATCTGGAAGGGCTATTATGCGGCGATCTTCAATCCGGCGCGGCTCAAGGTCGGCGCGATGCTGTCCGAAATGCCCCGGAAATATTGGCGCAACCTGCCCGAAGCCGCGCTCATCCCGGAGCTTGTGGCAGGCGCCCAGTCACGGGAGGCGGCCATGATCGCGACGCCGCCCAGGCCTTCCGCCCGGCAGGGGAACGCCGCGGCGGCCTGGAGCGCGCTGCGGGAGGAGGCGATGGGTTGCACCCGCTGCCCGCTCTACCGCGACACGACCCAGACGGTGTTCGGAGAAGGGCCGGTCGACGCCCCGCTGATGTTCATCGGGGAACAGCCCGGCGATCAGGAGGATCTGGCCGGGCGCCCCTTTGTCGGGCCGGCCGGGCAATTGTTCGACTATGCGCTGGAGGAGGCGGGGATCGACCGCAGGCGCGCCTACATCACCAACGCCGTCAAGCATTTCAAGCATGAGCGGCGCGGCAAGAGGCGCATCCACCAGACGCCCGAAACGCCGGAAATCCAGGCCTGCCGCTGGTGGCTGACGCAGGAGCTGGAGCTGGTCCGGCCCCGGATTATCGTCGCGCTCGGCGCCACGGCGGGGCGGGCGCTGCTGGGGAAGGCGCTGACGATCAGCCGCGTCCGCGGCGCGCCCATCGCGCTGGAGAGCGGCGCGCAGGGCTGGATCACGGTGCATCCCAGCTATTTGCTGAGGGTGCCGGATGAGGCTCGCAAGATGGAGGAGAGAAAGCGCTTCGTCGCGGAACTGCGGGAGATTGGAGAGCAGGTGAAGGGGCTCGCCTGAAAGTCACCGAGATATCCTACAATAACCCCAGCTTCGACAATTCCCCCAGCAACCGCGTCGGCATGGCGTCCAGATCGTTCGCTTCGCTCGACCCCAGATCAGGCGGCGCGTCCTTGCCTTCCAGATAGCGCCAGCCCTGATGCGCCCGCTTGGGCAATGCGCGCACCGGGATCAGCCGGGGTTCCAGCCTGATCCAGTAACGGCCCTGCCCGGTTTCCTGAAAGCCCAGCAATGGACTGCGCCCGACAAGCTGGTGCCCGTGAATCCAGAACAGCGAACCACCCGCCAGTTCCTCGACCCGCTTGGGCAGGTAGCGCGTGGTCAGCCGCGCCTCCTCCGCATGGCTTTCCAGCCAGGCGCGGAGCGTCGCGGGACTTTCGCTCCGAAAGGCGATCTTGGTGAGGTGCAGCGGCATGGCAGGAAGATGGGCGCTGGCTGGCCGATTACAAACCCCAGACCGTGGCAAGGCCGAGGAAGGAGAAGAAGCCCATCACGTCCGTCATCGCCGTCACGAACACAGCCGAGGATACGGCCGGATCGACATTCATCCGGTCCAGCGTCACCGGCACCAATATGCCCGCCAGCCCCGCCACCAGATTGTTGATCAGCATGGCGAGCGCGATGACGATGCCCAGGTCGTGATTGCCGTAGATCAGCCCCACCGCGACGCCGATCAATATGCCGAGCGCTGTGCCGTTGGCGCTGGCGATGCGGAATTCGCGCGCGATCTGGCGGATGGTGTTGGAACTGGTGAGCTGGTTGGTGGCGAGGGCGCGCACCGCGACCGCCATGGTCTGCGTCCCCGCATTGCCGCCCATGCCCGACACAATGGGCATCAGCACCGCCAGCACGACATATTGGGAGATGGTCGACTGGAACAGCCCGACCACCGACGCCGCCAGGATCGCGGTGCCGAGGTTGACCACCAGCCATTGGAGGCGGGTGCGCACCGTTTCCAGGATCGGCTGGTTGATGTCGCCCTCGCCCGCGCCGGACAGGCGGAGGATATCCTCGCCCGCTTCCTCGGAGATGATGTGGACGATGTCGTCGACCGTGATCATGCCGACCAGCCGCCCGCTGCCGTCCACCACCGCAGCGGAGATCAGCGCATATTTCTGGAAGCGCAGCGCCACTTCTTCCTGGTCCATGTCGACCGGGATCAGCGTCTGTTCGCGCTTCATCAGGTCGGCCATGGCGACGCTGCGCGGGCAGGTCAGCACCCAGCTCAACTGGCAGGTGCCGATCGGCTTATGCGCCTCGTCGACGACGAAGATTTCCCAGAAATCGGTCGTCAGGTCGCGATTGTCGCGCAGATAGTCGATCACCTGACCGACCGTCATATGTTCCGGCACCGCGACCAGGTCGCGCTGCATCAGGCGACCGGCGGATTCCTCCGGATAGGAGAGCGCGCTTTCGATGGCGGCGCGGTCCTCCGGCTCCATCGCGTCGAGGACGGCCTGCTGGTCGGCCTCCTCCATATCCTCGATGATGGCGACGGCGTCGTCAGTGTCCAGTTCGGCGGCGAACTCAGCCACCTGTTCGGGCAGCAGCGCGTCGAGCAGGTCGTCACGGACATAATCGTTGAGTTCGGACAGAACCTCCGCGCCGACCAGGTCGCCCAGCGCCGCCGCCACCTGCCCGCGCCGTTCGGAGGGGGTGAGTTCCAGAAGGTCGGCTATGTCGGCGGGGTGCAGCGGCGAGACCAGTTCGCGCGCGCGGTCGCGGTCGTCCGCCTCCACCGCGTCCAGCACGGCGGAGACGAATTCGCCCTTCAGCCGGTCATCCTCGTCATGGCGGGATTCGGCCTGTTCAGCGGCGATATCGCCCAGTTCGTCCGGCCGGGGTTCGGCCGTATCGGCTCGTTCGCTCATCGCGTCCCCTACTGTCCGGTTCCTGTAGCATTTCGCTGCTTTTGCCCATGCCCGTCACAATTGCAATGGCTTCCATCCCCGTCTCAACGCTCTATATGGTCCATCACCCCAATTTTCCCCGAAGAGAGGATTTTTCATGGCCGACGACACCCTGACCCTTTCCCTCGACAGCGGCGGCGACGTCGTCATCAAGCTGCGTCCCGACCTGGCCCCCGGCCATGTCGAGCGCATCACCCAGCTTGCCAAGGACGGCTTCTACGACGGCGTCGTGTTCCACCGCGTCATCCCCGGCTTCATGGCGCAGGGCGGCGACCCGACCGGCACCGGCATGGGCGGGTCGAAGCTGCCCGACCTGAAGGCCGAATTCAGCCGCGAGCCGCATGTCCGGGGCGTCTGTTCCATGGCCCGCGCCATGAACCCGAACAGCGCCAACAGCCAGTTCTTCATCTGCTTCGACGACGCCACCTTCCTGGATGGCCAGTACACCGTCTGGGGCGAAGTCACCTCCGGCATGGAACATGTCGACGCCCTGCCCAAGGGCGAGCCGCCCAAGACCCCCGGCAAGATCGTGAAGGCGACTATTTCTTAAGAAGACTATCCGTGGCGGAGATGGCGTTGCCCGCCGTCTCCGCCGCTTCCTCAGTCGGCGGCGCATAGGGGCCGATGCTCTCTATATGCCAGCGGCGGTCCGCCTCGCTGGAGCCGGGCACATCATTGGCCCGGCGCAACGTCACCTGCCGCAGCCGATACCAGGGCTTGCCGTTCGCGGCCAGGCGACCATAGACCTGCACCGGCACCGTCACGAACAGCGATCCCGCGGCCCCCTCGATCGCGCCGGGCGCGCCCAACTGGGCATGAATCTCGCTGAATCCGCGAAAACGGGCGGCGAAGCGCGCATCGTCTTCCGCCCCCATGGCGCTGTTGTCGTTCCACAGATCCTGCGCGTCATTATAGCGCTTTTCCTCCAGCAGGCCGTAATAGCCCTGCACCACCTGGGCGGCGCCCTGCGCGCCCTTGGGATCGATGGAGCCTTCCTCCACCACTGGCTGCGGGTCGACCGGCAGGCCGCCGGGCATGCCGGGCGCCGGCGGGTTCAGCGGCTCCAGCACCGCCTGCGCCTCCGCCCGGAAATTATTTTCGACCTGCGCCGCATTGGCGCCATTGGCCAGATTGTCGATCGCGCTCTCCTCCCGGCCGTCGCAGGCCGCAAGCAGGAGCAGGGCGAGAACCGCGCTGGACCCAAGCCGCATCAGTCGCGCCGACCCCGCCAGCCCTCACGGCCGGAGCGGCCGCCGCCGCCGGAACGCGCGGCGCCGTCGGATCGGGTGCGCGGCGTCCCCCAATTGCGTTCCGCCCGTGGCGTCGTCATATCCCCTTGTCCCCTTCCTGGCCGGGGCGCCTGCGCGCCCGCAGCGGGATTGCCCTGTCGGGCATTCCGCCAATTGCCGCTCCACCGATTGCCGTCGCCGCCGGAACGCTCCCGCCAGCCCTGACGCGGTGCGCCATTGTTCCAGTTGCCGCGCCGGCCGTCATCGCGGCGGGCCTCCCGGCGTCCTTCCCAATAGCGGCGCTGGCCTTCGCTCCAACGTTGGCGATGGCCGCTGCGATTGTACACATAATAGCCGCTGCCGGGATAGTAGTAGCCGTCATACCAGCCGCCATAATAGCCGGGACGATAATAGCCCGGACCCCAATAATCGTCATAATAGCCGCCGCCATAATAGCCGCTGCCCACGCTCACGCCGCCATAATAGCCATCGTCATAAGCACAGCCGCCCAGGGCCAGCGCACCGGCAAGGCCGATCGCCGCGAGGAACCTCCGTCCGGTCCAGGCCATCGCCTTTCTCCTTCATCCTGCATCCATGCCATGCATAACGCGGGCTGCTTGAATTGGTTGTGAATGGCCTGGGTGGGGAGAGCGGTCAGGCTTGGCTCGGCGCCCCTTCGCCGGGCGCGGACCTTCCCCGATTCCGCCACCAGCGCAATATCGCTTCCCCGGCGGGCCGCTCGACCAGCCGGTTGATCAGCGTGCCCAAAACCAGCGCCACGGCGAATGCCGCCGCGAACCCCGTCCAGGGACTGTACCCCGCCTCCGCCATCTTCAGCATGACGACGAAGCCGACATGCTGGTGGATGAGGTAGAAGGAATAGCTGATCCCGCCCATCCAGACGAGCGGACGAAAGCTGAGGAAACGCAGCCGCCCGGCGACCAGCGCCACGAACGTCGCCAGCAGCAGGACGCCGGCCAGCAGCATGTCCGGGCTGTCGATCGTCGCGACCGACAGCAGCGCGAGCGCGGCATGGGACGCCTGCTGGCGCCAGCTTCGCTGCCCTGCCCAGACGCGATAGGACAATATGCCGATGATGAAGAAAGGCACATAGCGCAGCACCAGCAGCATCACGATCCTTTCCGGCATGCCCGGCCACAGCGCATAGAGCCAGCGCGCGGCCAGCCAGCCCAGCAGCAAGAGTTCCAGCCGCCTTAGCCCCGTGCACTTCCAGATCGACAGCATGCAGGCGTAAAAGGCGATCTCCACCGTCAGCGTCCAATAGGCGCCGTCCACCTCCGGCAGGAAGGCGAAGCCCTGCAGCATGGTGACGTTGGCCAGAATCGCCGCCGGCCCGATCAGCAGTTGGGAAACCCGCGCCAGGGATTCGATGCCCAGCGTCAGGAGCATCGCGACGAGATAGGCGGGATAGAGCCGCGCGAAACGGTTGACCAGGAAATCGGCCGTCGTGCGGATGCGGTCGAGCGTGAAGAAGATCGCGAAGCCGGAAATGGCGAAGAACAGCAGCACCCGGTAATTGCCGCCCAGAAAGCGGAAGGGCACATGGGCCGCCTGCGGAAACAGTTCATGGAAGCGCGTGGAATAATGGAAGACCAGCACGCACAGCGCGCCCAACCCCCGCAAGGCGTCCAGTTCCGTCAATCGGCGGGAAGAAGGGCGCGGCCCCGGCATGACCGCGCCATAGCAAAGAAACAGCAATCATTCCGTTAATATCGTGGTTAAGCAGCGATATAAGCCATGCTTCCGTCGATGACTGGATTTGGGTGGATTCCCGTCATTCCCCCTCCCGCAAGCGGGAGGGGGTTAGGGGGTGGGCTGGCGCGACATCAGCGTTGTTTTGCAACGGCTAAGCCGGAAGCTCCCCCGGATCAAGTCCGGGGTCGCGCCCACCCCTAACCCCTCCCACCTGCGGGAGGGGAATGTCTTGGATTGGCCATTTCTTGCCGCTGGCTGCGGACCCCAGGAACGCCCATCACAGGCCGGTTCGGCCAGCGGCATCCTCCTCCTGCCACCCGTTTCAATCCCGCCAGTTGCTCCGCCAGCACCTTGTCCACCACCGGCGCGATCCTGGCCGCACCCATGCGGATATAACCGCCGACCACATAGCTCATGACGATACGCACGCCCTTCCCGGACGGGGCGATGTCGAAAGTCAGCGTCCCGGTCACGGCTTCGGCCTGCAACGGCCCAAGGGCGCCGGACAGCCGCAATTGCCGATCAGGCGCGGCATGGATCACACGGGCATGTTCGACGCTGCCCACCCGTCCCTCTTCGCCCGGCAATGCTTCGCAGAAGCATCCGCCCGCCACTGGTTCCAGCCTGAGATTGGCGGCAGAGCCGCTATAGCTATGCGCACCGTTCCACCAGCGTCCGGGCTGGCTCAGAAGGCGATAGACCGTCGCGGCATCGGCGGCGACCTGAACGCTGTTCTCCACCGCAAAGCCGGCATCGCTGCTGGCGGTAACAGCAGAATGGGCCGGTGCGGCCATCACCGCGCCAGCCCATCCCAAAGCCACGATCTTGCGCATAAATTCCCTCCCGAATGGAGGGCCAGCTTAGCTCAGGCGGCCTTGCCGTCCAATATGGCGGCGATAGCGACCGTCACATCGTCCATGTCGGCCATGCCGTCGACCCGCGACACGATGCCCCGCGCTTCGTAGATTGGCAGGATCGGCGCGGTCTTGGCGCGATATTCGGCCATGCGGGTCCGCACGGTTTCCTCATTGTCGTCCGGACGGCGCTTGAATTCATGGCCGCCGCATTTGTCGCAGGTGCCCTCGACCTTTGGCGTCTTGAACTTGTCGTGATAGCCCTCGCCGCAGGTCGCGCAGGTGAAGCGGCCGGTGATGCGCTCGACCAGCGCGTCCTCGTCCACTTCCAGTTCGATCACATGGTCGAGCGAGCGATTGCGGTCGGCCAATATGCCGTCCAGCGAATGCGCCTGCGCCTCCGTCCTGGGATAGCCGTCGAAGATCACGCCGGTTTCCGGAGCCAGGGCGTCCAGCGCCTCCCCGATGATGCCGGAGACGATCTCGTCGGACACCAGTTCGCCGGCCTCCATCACCGCCTTGGCCTTGAGGCCGATGGGCGTCCCGGCCTTCACCGCCGCGCGCAGCATGTCGCCGGTCGACAGTTGCACCATGGCCCGGCTGTCCACCAGGCGCGTCGCCTGCGTTCCCTTGCCGGCGCCCGGAGGGCCGAGCAGAATGATATTCATGTCGCGCATTCTCCCCTGTTCTTCGCGCTTTTTAACCGCGCCGCGCAGCGTTAGCGCAGACGCCCCTTCAGCTTCGCCTTCTTGATCAGATCCCCATATTGATGGGCGAGCAGGTGGCTCTGGATCTGCGTCACGGTGTCGACCGTAACATTGACGACGATCAACAGGCTAGTCCCACCAAGGTAGAAGGGAATGCCAGCCCGGGCGATGGCGAATTCCGGCACCAGGCAGATGAAGGCCAGATAGGCCGCGCCGATCACCGTGATGCGCGTCAGCACATAATCCAGATAATTTTCGGTGTTCTTGCCCGGGCGGATGCCGGGAATGAAGCCGCCGTTGCGCTTGAGATTGTCGGCCGTTTCTTCCGGATTGAACACCACGGCGGTGTAGAAGAAGCAGAAGAAGACGATGCCAAGGCCATACAGCGCCATATAGACCGGGCTGCCGTGCGACAGATACTGGTTCAGCGTCAGCACGAAATCGCCGAGCCTGCTCTCGCCCGCCACGGTCTGGCCGGCGAATTGCGAGACGGTGAGCGGCATCAGCAGCAGCGACGAAGCGAAGATCGGCGGGATCACGCCCGCGGTATTGACCTTCAGCGGCAGATGGCTGCGGTCCGCCTGCATCAGGCCCTGCCGCGTCTGGCGCTTGGGATATTGGATCAGCACCCGGCGCTGCGCCCGCTCCATGAAGCAGATGAAGGCGATGAGGCCGAAGCCCAGCACGATCACCAGGAAGATCACCAGGCCGGAAATCGCGCCCGTGCTGCTCGACTTGAACAGGTTGCTCAGCGTCACCGGCAATTGCGCGACGATACCCGCCATGATGATGAGCGACACGCCGTTGCCGATCCCGCGCGATGTGATCTGTTCGCCCAGCCACATCAGGAACATAGTCCCGCCGATCAGCGAGACCACCGCCGCGACCCGGAACAGATAGCCAGGGTCGACCACCGCCTGCACGCCCGATTGCGCGCCGAAGCTCTCCAGCCCCACGGCGATGAAATAGCCCTGCACGGCGGTCAGGCCGACCGTGCCGTAACGGGTGTATTGATTGAGCTTCTTGCGGCCGCTTTCGCCTTCCTTCTTGATCGCCGCGAGTTGCGGCGAGAGGCTGGCGGCAAGCTGCACCACGATGGACGCGGTGATATAGGGCATCACCCCCAGAGCGATCAGGCTCATGCGGGAGAGCGATCCGCCCGAAAAGGTGTTGAAGATGTCGAGGATGCCGCCATTGGTCTGCGCGTAAAGCTGCGACAGCGCGGTCGGATCGACGCCCGGCAGCGGCACGAAGCTCAGGAAGCGGAAGACGATCAGCGCGCCCAGCGTGAACCACAGGCGCTTCTTGAGGTCGGTCGCCTGGCTGAACTTCGCCAGGCTGAGATTGGATGCGAGCTGGTCGGCTCTCGATGCCATCTTGGCTGCCCTTCAAAACATCTTGCCGGAGTAACGCTCCGGCCTGAATCGCTAACCCCTTAGCGAGGTCATGGGGCGCTGTCGAACCGGGATTTGCCGCTCCTGCGACAAACAGCGTTTCCCGATGCACATGACCCCGCCGACCCATATCGGGCAGCGGGGTCATGCTTGCAAGACTTGGCGGGCCGGATCAGGCCTTTGCAGCGGCCTTCTTCGCGGCAAGGGCGGTGCCCTTCTTCGCCTTGGCCTTTTCAGCCGCCGGAACGACAGCGATCACATCGACCTTGCCGCCGGCCTTCTCGACCGCTTCGACCGCGCCCTTCGACGCGCCCGCGACCAGGAAGCTGACCTTGGCGGTCAGGTCGCCCTTGGCGAGCAGGCGCACGCCGTCCCTACCGCCACGGGCGAGGGCAGCGGCCTTCAGCGCCGCATGGTCGATGGTCGCGTTGGCGTCCAGCTTGCCGGCGTCGATCGCCTTCTGCACCGCGCCCAGATTCACGATCGCGAAATCCTTGGCGAAGATATTGTTGAAGCCGCGCTTCGGCAGACGCATGTGGAGCGGCATCTGGCCACCCTCGAAGCCGTTGATGCTGACGCCCGAACGCGCCTTCGCGCCCTTCTGGCCGCGACCGGCGGTCTTGCCCTTGCCGGAACCGATACCACGGCCCACGCGCATCCGGCCCTTGCGGGCGCCGGCATTGTCATTGAGTTCGTTAAGCTTGGTCATTGTGCACTCGCTTTCGCTATGTTCGCGCAAGGCCCGGTCCAAAGGGCCGGGCCGCAGCCCCAGCGAAGGCTGGGGCCTCGTGAGGCTGGGCGGAACCCCATCGAGGGCCCGCCCAGCGGCCTGAGATCCCGGCCTTCGCCGGGATGACGGATATTAGTCGACCACTTCCACCATATGGGGGAGCTTCTTGATCGCGCCGCGGACTTCCGCGGTATCTTCCAGCTCCACCACGCGGTGCATCTTGCCAAGGCCCAGGCCGATCAGAATCTTCTTCTGGGCTTCGGGGCGACGGATCGGCGAACCGATCTGCTTGATCTTGATCTTCGCCATATCCTGTTACTCCGCAATCGCTTCGGCATCGGCCTGCGCGACTTCGGCCGAGGCGCCGCCACGACGCAGAAGGTCGGCGACCTTCTTGCCGCGACGCTGCGCCACCGACTTGGGGCTGGTCTGCTCGCCCAGCGCCGCAAAGGTCGCACGGATCATGTTATAGGGGTTCGACGTGCCGTTCGACTTGGTCACGACGTCAGCGACGCCGAGGCTTTCGAACACGGCGCGCATCGGACCACCGGCGATGATGCCCGTACCGGCCGGGGCCGAACGAACCGTCACCTTGCCTGCGCCGAAATGACCCAGGCCATCATGGTGCAGCGTGCGGCCTTCCTTCAGCGGAACGCGAACCATCGCCTTCTTGGCCGAAGCGGTCGCCTTGCTGATGGCTTCGGGCACTTCGCGCGCCTTGCCATGGCCGAAGCCCGCCCGGCCCTTGCCGTCGCCGACGACGACCAGAGCAGCGAAGCCGAAGCGCTTGCCGCCCTTGACGGTCTTCGAGACGCGGTTGATGTGAACCAGCTTCTCGATCAGCTCCTCGCCCTGTTCCTCATCACGGTTGCCGCGACGGTCGTCGCGACGGCCACGGCCGCCACGCTCGCCACGGTTGCGGTCGCCGCCGCGACCACGGCCGCGACGGCCTTCGGTCTGCTCGCCGCCTTCAACGGCAGCCGGTGCGCCCGGCTGGGCCTGGATTTCGTTTTCGTCAGCCATTTGTCAGAACTCCAGCCCGGCTTCACGGGCCGCATCGGCCAGCGCCTTGACGCGGCCATGGAACAGGAAGCCACCACGGTCGAACACGACCTGGGTGACGCCGGCGGCGGTCGCCGCGGCGGCGACGCGCTTGCCGACATCGGCGGCGGCGTCGGCGGTGGCGCCGGTCTTGCCGCGCACATCCTTGTCCAGGGTCGACGCGGCCGCCAGGGTCTTGCCCTGCGCGTCGTCGATGACCTGGGCGTAGATGTGACGGCCCGAACGGTGGACGCTGAGGCGCGGACGGGTGCCCGAAACTGCCTTGAGCGCGGTGCGGACGCGGCGACGGCGCCGCGCGAAGAGGGAAAGCTTTGCCATCTTACTTCTTCTTCCCTTCCTTGCGGAAGATGAACTCGCCGGCGTATTTGATGCCCTTGCCCTTATAGGGTTCGGGCTTGCGCCAGCGGCGGATTTCGGCGGCAACCTGACCCACCTTCTGCTTGTCGATGCCGCTGATTTCGACCGTGGTGTTGTCCGGGGTCTTGATCTCGATGCCTTCCGGCACCGCGAAATCGACGTCGTGCGAATAGCCGAGCTGCAGCTTCAGGGTCTTGCCCTGGGCGTTGGCGCGGTAACCGACGCCGGTGATGAGCAGCTTCTTCGAAAAGCCCTCGGTCACGCCGGTGATCAGGTTCGCGATCAGCGTGCGCTGCATGCCCCAGAAAGCGCGGGCGCGCTTGCTGTCATTGGCAGGCTTCACGGCGATCGAGCCTTCCTCGATGCTGTAGGTCACTTCGTCGGCCAGCGGCAGCGACAGGGTGCCCTTGGGCCCCTTCACCGAAAGCTGACCGTCGGCGATGGCGGCGGTGACGCCCGCGGGGACGGCAACCGGCTTCTTACCAGTACGGCTCATCAGAACACCTCCGCCAGCACTTCGCCGCCGACATTCTGCTCGCGCGCTTCGGCGTCGGACAGAACGCCGCGGGGCGTCGAGACAATGGTGATGCCCAGGCCGTTGCGGATCACCGGCAGTTCCTTGGAACCGGAGTAAACGCGGCGGCCCGGCTTGGACACGCGGGCGACATGCTTGATCGCCGGCTGGCCTTCGAAATATTTCAGCTCGATGCGCAGGCCGGGATGATTGCCGAGCAGTTCCTCGGAATAGCCACGGATATAGCCTTCGCGCTGCAGCACGTCGAGCACGCGGACGCGAAGCTTCGAAGCGGGGGACACGACGCTGTCCTTCTTCGCCTGCTGCCCGTTGCGGATGCGGGTGAGCATATCACCCAGGGGATCGGTCAATGCCATCTCAAATGATCCTTACCAGCTCGACTTGGTGACGCCGGGGATCAGGCCCTTGTTGGCCAGATCACGCAACTGCACGCGGCAGAGACGGAATTTGCGGTAATAGGCCCGGGGACGGCCCGTCAGCTCGCAGCGGTTGCGCACGCGGGTCGGATTGCCGTTGCGGGGAATTTCCGCCATCTTCAGACGCGCGATCAGACGATCGCTGTCGTCAGCGGTCGTATCATTCGCGATCGCCTTGAGCTTCGCATAGCGGCCGGCATATTTCTTCACCAGCTTCTTGCGGCGCTCGTTCTTGTTGATCGAACTCAGTTTCGCCATGACTTAAGTTCTCTTTCCTTGGTTTTGTCGGAAAGAGAAGCGGGGCCCGTTCAGGCCGCCTGCTTCTCTTCGATCGGGAAGGGGAAGCCGAAGAGACGCAGCAGTTCGCGCGCTTCCTCGTCCGTCTTCGCCGTGGTGGTCACGATGATGTCCATGCCGCGCACCTTGTCGATGCGGTCATAGTTGATCTCCGGGAAGATGATCTGCTCCTTGATGCCGAAGGCGTAGTTGCCGCGGCCGTCGAAGCTCTTCGGGTTCAGGCCCCGGAAGTCGCGCACGCGGGGGAGCGCGATGTTGATCAGGCGATCCAGGAACTCGTACATGCGCTCGCGGCGCAGCGTGACCTTGGCGCCGATCGGCATGCCTTCACGCAGCTTGAACTGCGCGATCGACTTGCGGGCCTTGGTGATGACCGGCTTCTGGCCGGCGATCAGTTCCATTTCCTCGGCCGCCGAAGTGACCTTCTTCTTGTCCTGGGTCGCTTCGCCGACGCCCATGTTGAGCGTGATCTTCTCGATCTTCGGCACTTCCATGACGTTCTTGTAACCGAACTTAGCGGTCATCGCCTTGGCGATTTCGGCGTCATAGAGCGACTTGGAGCGGGGGATGTACTTGTCGCTCATTACAGCACCTCACCGGACTTGACGGCGACGCGGACCTTCTTGCCGTCGCGGTCCTCGAAACGGACGCGGGTCGGCTTGCCATCCTTGTCGGCGACAGCGACGTTCGAAATGTGGAGCGGCGCGGGCTTGCGCTCGATGCCGCCCTGCGGGTTCGCCTGGTCCGGCTTGCGATGGCGCGCATGCACGTTGATGCCTTCCACCAGGACCTTGTCGTCCTTCGGCAGCACCTGCAGGACGGCGCCGGTGCGGCCCTTGTCCTTGCCGGCCAGGATGACGACCTTGTCGCCCTTCTTGATCTTGGCAGCGCTCATTACAGCACCTCAGGGGCGAGCGAGATGATCTTCATGTGCTTCTTGGCGCGCAGTTCGCGAACGACCGGGCCAAAGATACGGGTGCCGATCGGCTCCTCGTTCTTGTTGATCAGCACGGCGGCATTGCCGTCGAAGCGAATCACGCTGCCGTCAGCGCGACGCACGTCCTTGGCGGTGCGCACGATGACGGCGCGGTGCACGTCACCCTTCTTCACCTTGCCACGAGGCGCGGCTTCCTTGATCGAGACGACGATGATGTCGCCCACGCTCGCGAAGCGACGCTTCGATCCGCCCAGCACCTTGATGCACTGGACGCGCTTGGCGCCGCTGTTGTCAGCGACGTCAAGATTGGATTGCATCTGGATCATGGATCCGGTTCCTTCTTGTCTGGCCTACCGAGACTATCCCGGCGGTTCCGAATTCGAGTTTCGACCGGAAGATTCGAAACACGAAGCGCGGGCCTGTAGCCTCTTCTTGACGAAAAGGCCAGCCCCGCGTCCGAAATTTCGACCCTTACGGCCGGTGACTAGCCTCAGGCCGCCGTTTCGGGCGACTTGTGGGTGTCCACGCGCTCGATGACCTTCCAGGTCTTGAGCTTGGAAATCGGAGCGGTCTCCTCGATGCGGACCGTTTCGCCTTCCTTGTAGACATTGCCCTCGTCATGGGCATGGTACTTCTTCGAACGGCGGATGATCTTGCCGTAGAGCGCATGCTTAACCTTGCGCTCCACGCGAACCACCACCGTCTTGTCGGTCTTGTCGGAAACCACCGTTCCCGTCAGCACGCGCTTGGGCATCGTGTGTTTCCTTTACTTCGCGACCGAGCGCGAACGCTCGGACTGCAGGGTCTTGATCTGCGCGATCGACCGGCGGACTTCACGCACCCGGCTCGGCTTTTCGAGCTGGTTGGTGGCCGCCTGGAAGCGCAGGTTGAACTGCTCGCGCTTCAGGTTGTTGAGTTCGGTCGACAGTTCGTCGTCCGTCTTGGTCTTGAGGTCGGCAACATTCGCCACGGCTTAGCCCTCCAGGTGGGAGGTGTCGCCGAGGCGAGCGACAACCTTCGTCTTGATCGGCAGCTTCATCGCGGCGCGCGAGAAAGCCTCTGCTGCGAGCGGGCCGGGCACGCCGTCCAGTTCGAACAGGATGCGGCCCGGCTTGACGCGGGCTGCCCAATATTCGACCGAACCCTTGCCCTTGCCCTGACGGACTTCGGCGGGCTTCTTGGAAACCGGCACGTCGGGGAACACGCGGATCCACAGGCGGCCCTGACGGCGCAGGTGGCGCTGGATCGCGCGGCGGGCCGCCTCGATCTGGCGCGCGGTGACGCGCTCGGGCTCCAGGGCCTTCAGACCATAGGCGCCGAAGTTCAGAGCTGAACCGCCCTTGGCGTCGCCCTTGATCCGGCCCTTGAAGGTCTTGCGGAACTTCATTTTTTTCGGTTGCAGCATGACGCTATACCTACCTTATTCTCAGCGCGCCGGGCGCACGCCGGAGGTCTGAGCCTCCAGCATCAGCCGGTCGGTGGCCATCGGATCGTGGCCCAGAATCTCACCCTTGAAGATCCAGACCTTGATACCGCAAACGCCATAAGCGGTGTGGGCTTCGGCTTCGGCATAGTCGACGTTCGCGCGCAGCGTGTGCAGCGGAACGCGGCCTTCGCGATACCATTCCACGCGGGCGATCTCCGCGCCGCCCAGACGGCCGCCGCAGGTGATCTTGATGCCTTCGGCGCCGAGACGCAGGGCGCTCTGCACCGCGCGCTTCATGGCGCGGCGGAACGCCACGCGGCGCTCCAACTGGTCGGCGATGCCCTGCGCGACGAGCTTGGAGTCGATTTCCGGCTTGCGGATTTCGACGATGTTCAGGCTGACGTCCGAAGAGGTCAAGCCGCCCAGCTTCTTGCGCAGCTTTTCGATGTCCGCGCCCTTCTTGCCGATGATGACACCGGGACGGGCGGCGTAGATCGACACGCGGCACAGCTTGGCCGGACGCTCTATCACGACCTTGGAGATCGCGGCCTGCGGCAGGTTCTTCATGATGTATTGGCGGATCTTCAGATCCTCCAGCAGCAGGCGGCCATAGTCGGCGCCTTCCGCGAACCAGCGGCTGTCCCAGGTACGGTTGATCTGCAGACGCAGACCGATCGGATTGCTCTTGTGACCCATGTGCTTACGCCTCCGCTTCGGCCTGCTCGCGCACGACGATGCGCACGCGGCTGAAGGGCTTGAGAATCCGGGTCGACTTGCCGCGGCCGCGAGCGTGAAAGCGCTTCATGGTGAAGCTCTTGCCCACCGATGCTTCCGCGACGACCAGCGAGTCGACGTCCAGATTGTGGTTGTTTTCCGCATTGGCGATGGCCGAAGCCAGCACCTTGCGCACGTCGACGGCCATCGCCTTCTTCGAGAAGGCGAGGATGTTCAGCGCGTCCTCGACCTTGCGGCCGCGGATCAGCGTGGCGACCAGGTTCAGCTTCTGGGCCGAACCGCGGATCTGCGTGCCGACGGCCAGCGCCTCATTGTCCGCGACGCGGCGGGGAGCCTTTTCCTTGCTCATTAGCGCTTGCCCTTCTTGTCGGCGGCGTGGCCGGGGAAGTAGCGGGTCGGGGCGAATTCGCCCAGCTTGTGACCCACCATGTCCTCGTTCACCGAGACCGGCACATGCTTGCGGCCGTTATAGACGTTGAACGTCAGGCCGACGAACTGCGGCAGGATGGTGGAACGGCGCGACCAGGTCTTGATCGGACCCGAACGGCCACCGGCATCCTGAGCGACTTCCGCCTTCTTCAGAAGGCTGAGGTCCACGAACGGACCTTTCCAGACGGAACGAGCCATCTCGCTTACCTCTTCTTCTTCGCGTGGCGGCTACGGATGATGAACTTGTCCGTCGCCTTGTTGTGGCGGGTGCGCGCACCCTTGGTCGGCTTGCCCCAGGGCGTGACCGGATGACGGCCGCCCGAGGTCCGGCCTTCACCGCCGCCATGCGGGTGGTCGACCGGGTTCTTCGCCACGCCGCGCGTCAGCGGACGCTTGCCGAGCCAACGGTTGCGGCCGGCCTTGGCGAGGTTGGTGTTGGCGTTGTCCGGGTTGGACACGGCGCCGACGGTGCCCATGCAGTCCGAACGGATGTAGCGCTGCTCGCCCGAGGACAGGCGGACCATCACCATGCCGCGATCGCGGCCGACGAGCTGGGCGTAAGTGCCCGCCGAACGGCAGAGCTGACCGCCCTTGCCCGGCTTCATCTCGATATTGTGGATGATGGTGCCGACCGGCATCTGGCCCAGTTCCATCGCGTTGCCCGGCTTCACGTCGGTCTTCTTGCCCGCGATCACCTTGTCGCCCGGCGCAAGGCGCTGGGGAGCCAGGATATAGGCCTGGGTGCCGTCCGGATAATTCACCAGCGCGATGAAGGCGGTGCGGTTGGGGTCATATTCCAGACGCTCGACCGTGCCCTCGAGGTCCCACAGGCGACGCTTGAAGTCGATGATGCGGTAACGCTGCTTGTGGCCGCCGGCGATGCCGCGCGAGGTCACATGGCCCTTGTTGTTGCGGCCGCCGGTCTTGCGCTTGCCTTCGGTCAGCGCCTTGACGGGCTTGCCCTTGTGCAGCGCGCTGCGGTCGACGAGGATCAGGCCGCGCTGGGCCGGGCTCGTCGGGTTGTAGCTCTTAAGCGCCATGGTCAGCGCACTCCTTCGGTGATGTCGATCGACTGGCCGTCGGCCAGGCGAACGATCGCCTTCTTCACGTCCGAACGCGTGTAGGGCTTGCCCTTCCAGCGCTTCGTCTTGCCCTTGGCGACCAGCGTGTTCACGCTCTTGACGGTCACGCCCCAAATGGCTTCGACGGCGGCCTTGATCTCCGGCTTCGACGCATCATTGGCGACCTTGAAGACCACGGCGTTGTTCTCGGAGAGAAGGGTCGACTTCTCGGTGATGACCGGCGCGACGACGACGTCATAATGACGGTTGTCGACGGTGGTCGCTTCCTTCTTAGCCATTGAAACGGGCCTCCAGCTTTTCGACCGCGGCGCGGGTCAGCACCAGCGAGTCGGCCTTCAGGATGTCATAGACGTTGGCGCCAACGGCGGGCAGCAGGTCCACGCCGATGATGTTCGCCGAAGCCTTCGCGAAGCTGACGTTCACGGCGTCGCCGTCGATGAACAGCGCCCGAGAATTACCGGCGTTGAGGTTCAGCTTGGCGAGGTGCGCGACCAGAGCCTTGGTCTTGCCTTCCGCCACGTCGAGATTGTCGAGAACGATCAGCGATCCGTCCTTGGCCTTCGACGACAGGGCCATTTTCAGGCCGAGCGCGCGAACCTTCTTGTTGAGGTCGTGGCCGAAGGTGCGGGCGCGGGCGCCGTGCGCCTTACCGCCGCCGATGAACACGGGCGCCTTGCGGTCGCCGTGACGGGCGGTGCCGCCACCCTTCTGGCGGCCGAACTTCTTGCCCGTGCGGGCAACGTCCGAACGCTCACGGGTAGCGCGAGCCGGAGCGCGACGCTTTTCGAGCTGCCAGGTGACGACGCGGTGCAGAATGTCGGTGCGGGGCTCGACGCCGAACACGGCATCGTTCAGTTCCACTTCACCGGCGGCTGCGGCATCGAGGGTCTGTACCTTGACCTTCATGATTAGCCCTCCTGGCCTTCGGTCGCTTCGGGAGCGGCCGCTTCTTCAGCGGGCGTTTCAGCCGGAGCGTTGTTGCTGTTGGCAGCCTGCTTCAGGCTCGCCGGATAGGGCGCGTCCGCCGGACGCTTCACCTTGACGGCGTCGCAGACGGTCAGCCAGGTGCCCTTGGCGCCCGGGACGCTGCCCTTGACGAACAGCAGGCCGCGCTCGACGTCCGTGCGGACGATTTCCAGGTTCTGCTGGGTCCGCTCGCGGTCGCCCATGTGACCCGCCATCTTCTTGTTCTTGAAGACGCGGCCCGGATCCTGACGGTTACCGGTCGAACCATGGGCACGGTGGCTGATGGACACGCCGTGGGTGGCGCGCATACCGCCGAAGCCCCAGCGCTTCATGGCGCCGGCGAAACCCTTACCCTGGGTGTGGCCGGCGACGTCGACCAGCTGGCCGGCGATGAAATGATCGGCCGCGATCTCGGCACCGACATCGAGGAGCGCATCCTCGGCGACGCGGAATTCGACCAGGCGCGCCTTCGGCTCCACTTCCGCCTTGGCGAAGTGGCCGCGCTGCGGCTTGGCGACATTCTTGACCTTCGCGACGCCCGCGCCGAGCTGAACCGCGACATAACCGTCACGCTCGACTTCCTTGCGGGCCACGACCTGATTGCCCTCAAGGGCCAGAACCGTAACCGGAATATGACGTCCGTCCTCCTGGAACAGACGGGTCATCCCGACTTTCTTAGCGATCACGCCTGTGCGCATCACCGATTACTCCCATAGAGGCCCGCCTTAGCAGCGGGCGTATCCAACGAAAAAACCGCTCAGGATTTCTCCCTCGCGGCCCAACCCCAATATAGATCACCCCGTCCGGGTTGGATGCCGACCCCTATTCGGGACCAGCGACGGGGGACCAGGACCACGAGCCTTGACCGGTTCACCGGCGGGCCGTGCGGTATCCCTTGTGTCGTTTGAGCTTCCGGCAAGCCGGAATGCCCGATACCCTGCCGCCAAAAGGACAACAGGAACTTGCTTGTCTGCCCGAGACCCCGGCTTTCGCCGGGGCTGAAGGCAAACTCGCTTAAGCGAGTTTGATTTCCACGTTCACGCCGGCAGCCAGATCCAGCTTCATCAGCGCGTCGACCGTCTGCGGCGTCGGCTGCACAATGTCAAGCATGCGCTTGTAGGTGCGGACCTCGAACTGCTCGCGCGACTTCTTGTCGATGTGCGGGCCACGGTTGACCGTGAACTTTTCGATGCGCGTCGGAAGGGGAATCGGACCGCGGATAAGGGCGCCGGTGCGGCGGGCGGTGTCGGCGATGTCGCCGGTCGCCTGATCGAGCACGCGATGATCGAACGCCTTGAGGCGAATGCGGATGTTGCTGTCCATTGTTCCTGTACCGATGCGAAAGAGCCAAAACCCGGAGCATTTTCAGAAATCAGCCGGAGCAGCCGATGATTTATGAAAATGCGCCAACCAAAAAATATCCGCCCCGTTCCTTGCCCTTCTAGCTCGACTGGAGCCGGAGAAAGGCGATCCGGGGCGGTAAAAAACTCAGCGGCGCGAATCAGGCGATTCGCGCCGCTGCGGTCCTATATTACTTCGAGATCGTGCCGACAACCCCTGCGCCGACGGTGCGGCCGCCTTCGCGGATGGCGAAGCGGAGACCCGCGTCCATCGCGATCGGGGCGATCAGCTTCACGCCGAGCTTCACGTTATCGCCGGGCATGACCATCTCGGTGCCCTCGGGCAGGATCACTTCGCCGGTCACGTCGGTGGTGCGGAAGTAGAACTGCGGACGATAGTTGGCGAAGAACGGAGTGTGACGGCCGCCTTCTTCCTTCGACAGGACGTAGACTTCCGCGTCGAACTCGGTGTGCGGGGTGATGGTGCCGGGCTTGGCCAGAACCTGACCGCGCTCGACTTCTTCACGGCCCACGCCACGGATCAGCGCGCCGATGTTGTCGCCGGCCTCACCCTGATCGAGCAGCTTGCGGAACATTTCGACGCCGGTCACGGTGGTCTTGCGGGTATCCTTCAGACCGACGATCTCGACTTCCTCGCCAACCTTGACGATGCCGGTCTCGACGCGGCCGGTCACGACGGTGCCGCGGCCCGAGATCGAGAACACGTCTTCGATCGGCATCAGGAACGGCTTGTCGACCGGACGCTCCGGCTGCGGGATGAACGAGTCGACAGCGGCCATCAGCTTCAGAACGGCGTTCTTGCCGATTTCGTCGTTCGAACCGTCCAGAGCCTTGACGGCCGAACCGGGGATGACGGGGATGTTGTCGCCGTCGAAGTCGTAGGACGACAGCAGTTCGCGGATTTCCAGCTCGACCAGTTCCAGGATTTCCGGATCGTCGACGAGGTCGACCTTGTTCATGAACACGACAAGCTGCGGCACGCCGACCTGGCGGGCGAGCAGGATGTGCTCGCGGGTCTGCGGCATCGGGCCGTCGGTGGCCGAAACGACGAGGATCGCGCCGTCCATCTGGGCCGCGCCGGTGATCATGTTCTTGACGTAGTCGGCGTGACCCGGGCAGTCGACGTGCGCGTAGTGACGGGCTTCGGTCTCATATTCGACGTGAGCGGTCGAGATGGTGATGCCGCGCTCGCGCTCTTCGGGCGCCTTGTCGATATTGGCATAGTCGACGAAGGTCGCGCCGCCGGTTTCGGCGAGCACCTTGGTGATCGCCGCGGTCAGCGAGGTCTTGCCATGGTCGACATGACCGATGGTGCCGATGTTGCAGTGCGGCTTGTTCCGCTCAAACTTAGCCTTAGCCATTTTATCCTACCTTCTAATCAAATCAGCTTTGGTCTGACCGCTCGGCCGCGCCTCGCGAAGGCGCGTCCATAGCAGCAAATTCAGAGAATACCAGCCCCTAACCGAGCCGTTTGCACGACCCGGCCAAGGAAAATTATCAGGCCATCTTCGCCTTGACTTCGTCCGCCACATTCTGCGGCACTTCGTCATAGTGCGAGAAGATCATCGAGTAGTTCGCGCGCCCCTGGGTGAACGAACGAAGCTGGTTCACATAGCCGAACATGTTGGCCAGCGGGACCATCGCCTCGACCACCTGCGCGTTGCCGCGGCTGTCGGTGCCCTGGATCTGGCCGCGACGGCTGTTCATGTCGCCGATGACGTCGCCCAGATATTCCTCCGGGGTCACGACCTCGACCTTCATGATCGGCTCGAGCAGCTTGATGCCCGACTTGGCGGCTGCTTCGCGCATCGCGCCGCGGGCGCAGATTTCGAAGGCCAGGGCCGACGAGTCGACGTCGTGATAGGCGCCGTCCGTCAGGTGGACTTCGAAGTCGATGATCGGGAAGCCGATCAGATGGCCGGTCTCGGCCGTCTCGCGGAAGCCCTTTTCCACCGACGGGATATATTCGCGCGGGATGTTGCCGCCCTTGATCTCGTCGAAGAACTGGTAGCCAGAACCGCGCTCGCCGGGGATCACCGTCACCTTGACGCGGCCGAACTGGCCCGATCCGCCCGACTGCTTCTTGTGGGTGTAGTCGATGTCGACCTTCTTCGCGAGATATTCGCGATAGGCGACCTGCGGCGCGCCCACATTGGCCTCGACCTTGAACTCGCGCTTCATGCGGTCGACCAGGATTTCGAGGTGGAGTTCGCCCATGCCCTTGATGATGGTCTGGCCCGATTCGTGGTCGGTCGAGACGCGGAAGGACGGATCCTCGGCAGCCAGGCGGTTGAGCGCGATGCCCATCTTTTCCTGGTCGGCCTTGGTCTTGGGTTCGACCGACAGTTCGATCACCGGCTCGGGGAATTCCATCCGCTCCAGGATGATCGGCTGGCGCTCGGCGCACAGCGTATCGCCGGTGGTGGTTTCCTTGAGGCCCGCCAGGGCGACGATGTCGCCGGCATAGGCGGTGTCGATGTCCTCACGCGAGTTGGCGTGCATGAGGAGCATGCGGCCGATCTTTTCCTTCTTGTCCTTGACCGAGTTCAGGTAGCTGCCCTTGGTCAGCGTGCCCGAATAGACGCGCAGGAAGGTGAGCGAACCCACGAACGGGTCGTTCATGATCTTGAACGCCAAGCCGGAGAAGGGCGCGTCGTCGGCCGTCTTGCGGCTGTCGGGCTCGTCGGTGTCGGGGTTGATGCCCTGGACGTCGGGAATGTCGAGCGGCGAAGGCAGATAATCGACCACCGCGTCGAGCAGCGGCTGGACGCCCTTGTTCTTGAACGCCGAGCCGCACAGCACCGGCACGAAGGCATGGCCCAGCGTGCCCTTGCGGATCAGCTTCTTGAGCGTGGCGACGTCGGGCAGATTGCCTTCCAGATAGGCTTCCATCGCATCGTCGTCCTGCTCGACGGCGAGTTCGATCAGCTTTTCGCGATATTCGGCGGCCTTGTCGGCGAGGTCGGCCGGAATCTCCTCATAGGAGAATTCGGCGCCCAGATTCTCGTCCTTCCAGATGATGGCGCGGTTCTCGACCAGGTCGACCAGGCCCTTGAAGTCCGATTCCGCGCCGATGGGCAGGTAGAGGACAGCCGGGGTGGCGCCCAGACGGTCGATGATCGTCTGCACGCAATAATAGAAGTTGGCGCCGGTGCGGTCGAGCTTGTTGATGAAGCACATCCGCGGCACCTTGTACTTGTCCGCCTGGCGCCACACGGTTTCCGACTGCGGCTCCACGCCCGCGACGCCGTCGAACGCGGCGACCGCGCCGTCCAGCACGCGCAGCGAACGCTCGACTTCGATGGTGAAGTCGACGTGGCCGGGGGTGTCGATGATGTTCAGCCGGTGGTCGTTCCAGAAGCAGGTGGTGGCCGCAGACGTGATGGTGATGCCACGCTCCTGCTCCTGCTCCATCCAGTCCATGGTGGCGGCGCCGTCATGGACTTCGCCGATCTTGTAGGACTTGCCGGTATAGTAAAGGATGCGCTCGGTCGTGGTGGTCTTGCCGGCGTCGATATGCGCCATGATACCGAAATTGCGATAGCGTTCGAGCGGATGGCTGCGGGCCATGATGCTTCTCCGTTGCCGGCGCGCCGGCGGTTGGGGATTCGTTAAATCTGCGCGTGGCCCCTAAACCAATCCGTTCGCCATGGGTAGCCACCCATGGCGAACGGACCGATTTTTTGAAACCATGAGAGGAAGCGGACGATATGGATGCCCGCTTCGCCTTTTTCCAGCGCCGGATTACCAGCGATAATGCGAGAAGGCGCGGTTCGCTTCCGCCATGCGGTGCGTGTCTTCGCGCTTCTTGACCGCATTGCCGCGGTTGTTGGCGGCGTCCAGCAGCTCGCCCGACAGGCGCGCGGCCATGGTGGTTTCGCTGCGGTTGCGCGACGCGGTGATCAGCCAGCGGATCGCCAGCGCCTGGGCGCGCTCGGGGCGCACTTCGACGGGGACCTGGTAGGTCGCACCGCCGACGCGGCGGCTGCGGACCTCGATGCCGGGCTTCACATTGTTCAGCGCGTCATGGAACATGGCGATCGGGTCCTTCTTGGACTTCGCCTCGACAGTGTCGAGAGCGCCGTACACGATGGACTCGGCGACGGCCTTCTTGCCGTCCTGCATGATGCTGTTCATGAACTTCGACAGCACGACATCACCGAACTTGGGATCGGGCAAGATGACGCGCTTTTCGGGGCGACGACGACGTGACATGTTTCTGGTCTCCCCTTACTTCGGACGCTTGGCGCCGTACTTCGAACGGCTCTGCTTGCGGTCCTTGACGCCCTGGGTATCCAGAACGCCGCGCAGCACGTGATAGCGCACACCGGGAAGGTCGCGCACGCGGCCGCCGCGGATCAGCACGACGCTGTGCTCCTGAAGGTTGTGGCCTTCACCCGGAATATAGGTGATGACTTCGCGCTGGTTGACCAGGCGCACCTTCGCCACCTTGCGGAGGGCCGAGTTCGGCTTCTTCGGGGTCGTCGTGTAGACACGGGTGCAAACGCCGCGCTTCTGCGGGTTCGCTTCCATTGCAGGAACCTTCGACTTGGTCTTCTGCAGCTCGCGGCCCTTGCGGACCAGCTGGTTGATCGTTGGCATGAAGCCCTTCACCTTTTTCAGTTACTTTACCGCATGCATCCCCGCGTTCCTTGCGGCCTGGAAAACGAATCGCCTCCAAACGGCAAAGGCTCCGGCGGAAACCCGCCCGGAGCCGCAAGAGCACCGGCAATGTTCAGCTCTGATGCCCCAGGACCGGGATCGGCACGAACGAATCCGCTCCTTATCCGGTCTTTGGGCAGGCGCGCCTATAGCCATGCGGGGGGCGCGGGTCAAGAACGCCGGGCCTGCGTGGCGAAGAGGCGGATAAACGAGCTGTCCGTCCTGAGACGATGCACCGGGACTGTCGGGCCGCGCCAGGGAAGGCAGGCCGAGAAAAATTTGCGACAGGCCGGAACCGATTTCCCTGGTTCCACGTTTCACCCCGTTCATCCTTCGACTCGTCACGACTCCCCGTCGGCGGATTCGCGCGACTCGATTCCATTTGTTAGCGCCCCGTTCACTAAAAACGCACGCGGGGTCGCAATTGTCGCAATGGAGCAAGATGGGGGCAGCCGCCCTCTGGGCCGGCATGACGGCCCGGTGTTCGAAGCTGTGCCCGGATCGGGAGATTTTCCTGCGCTCCGGCGGCCAGGTGAAGTTCATCCATATCTCGCGCAGGGCGCAGCTTGCAGCGGTCGGCCTGCTCTCTTCCGCCCTGGTCGGCGGGATTGGATTCGGCCTGTCCGTGGCCGCCAGCAGCGCTGAGATCGAGCAGGAGCGCGCCGCTCTCGCCGCCCGGGACAAGGCCATCTCCAGCAGCGCCAGCCAGGTCGCGCGCTATCGCAAGTCGGTCGACCAGCTCGCGCAGGAGCTGCAGGAGCGCCAGGACTTCATGGACGACCTTTACCGCACGCATTTCGGCCAGGACGGCACGGCCCCCGCCGGCGATGTGGTCGGCAAGGTCGATGGCGGAACCAAGGGCGGCACGTCCAAGCTCGACACCAAGATCAGCGTTGCGCCGGAAGCGGCACCGCTGCTGCGGATCGACGCCCGGCAGCGCCGCTTCGCCGCCCTGCTGACCGGCGCCGTCCAGAAGCGCGCCGACAAGGCGGCCGCCGCGATCCGCAGCTTCGGCCTCAATCCCGACAGCCTCGCCCGCAGCGCCGCCCGCGCGCAAAACCGGGCAATGGGCGGCCCCTTCGTGCCCTGGGAAGGACAGGACGTCCTGCCGGGCGAGTTCGAAAAGCTCGCCAAGGCGCTGTCCCGCATGGAATTCCTGGAAGCGAGCCTGCTCGCCATCCCTTCCGGCAAGCCGACGGCGACGCCGATGATGAGCAGCAGCTATGGCTATCGCAGCGATCCGTTCAACGGCCATGCGGCCTTTCACGCGGGCCTGGATTTTCCGGGCAGCATTGGCCAGCCGATCCTGGCCGCCGCATCGGGCAAGGTCAGTTTCGTCGGCCAGCGCAGCGGCTATGGCAATGTGGTCGAGGTCACGCATGGCAACGGCATCCTGACCCGCTACGCCCATCTGTCCGGCTTCAGCGCGCGGGTCGGCCAACAGGTGGCGCGCGGCGACGCCATTGCGCGCATGGGATCGACCGGCCGCTCCACGGGGCCGCATCTTCATTTCGAGGTGCGGGTGAACGGCAATGCCATCAATCCCCGCCGCTTCCTGGAGGCGCGCAAGGATGTCCTCCAGATCCAGCAGATCGCGACGGCGCGTCTCGCCGATGTCGGCGACCGGGGATAGAGACCACCAGCGGCGACTAACCGGGAGGGGATTGCCGTCTCCCTCGTCTCTTCGGTCGGCAATCTTTCTGCCCGAAAAAGAAAAGGGCCGGAAAACCGGCCCCTTCCCTTGCATTCATATTGATCGAACGATCAGCGCTTCGAGAACTGGAAGCTGCGGCGGGCCTTGGCCTTGCCGTATTTCTTGCGCTCGACGGCGCGGCTGTCGCGGGTCAGGAAGCCTTCGGCCTTGACCGCGCTGCGCAGCGCCGGCTCGTACTTGGCGAGCGCCTGGGCGATGCCGTGCTTGACTGCGCCGGCCTGGCCGGACAGGCCGCCGCCCTTGACGGTGGCGATCACGTCATACTGGCCTTCGCGCTCGGTGACGCCGAAGGGCTGGTTGATCACCAGGCGCAGGGTCGGGCGGGCGAAGTAGATTTCCTGGTCGCGGCCGTTGACCGTGATCTTGCCGGTGCCGGGCTTCACCCAGACGCGGGCGACGGCATCCTTGCGGCGGCCGGTCGCATAGGCGCGGCCGAGGCTGTCGATTTCCTGGGCGCGCAGCGGAGCGGCGGGCTGAGCCGGCGCGATCGGAGCGTCGGCGGCGGGCGCGGCGGCAGGAGCCGGCGCGTTGGCGGTCAGCGACGCGAGGTCGGACAGGGACTGGCGGTTATCGGACATTATGCACCCACCTTGTTCTTGCGGTTGCGCGACGCGAAGTCGAGCACTTCGGGGTTCTGCGCGGCGTGCGGATGTTCGGCGCCGGCGAAGATGCGCAGATTGCGCATCTGCTGGCGGCCCAGCGGGCCGCGGGGGATCATGCGCTCGACGGCCTTTTCCAGGACGCGCTCGGGGAAACGGCCTTCCAGAACCTTCTGGGGGGTGGTTTCCTTGATGCCGCCGGCATAGCCGGTGTGCTTGTAATAGACCTTGTCGGTCAGCTTGCGGCCGGTGAACTTCACCTTTTCCGCGTTGATGATGATGACATTGTCACCGCAATCGACATGGGGGGTGAAGCTCGGCTTGTGCTTGCCGCGCAGGATGTTCGCGACGGTCGAGGCGAGGCGGCCGACGACGAGGCCTTCCGCGTCGATCAGGACCCATTTCTTTTCGACCGTGGCCGGGGTTGCCGGCTTGGTGGTCTTCATCAGCGCCTTCATGGTGCCAATACTCCAAGAATGAAACAGTGAATTGAAGGCTGTTTCCAGCTTTCGAAGATGCGCGCTAATGACGGGTCGAAGGGCGCAAGTCAAGCGATTCGGCGGCTTTGCTGACGGGTAAAATAATACCCTCGCATGATGGCAACGCCTATCCCCGGCGTTCGCCCAGGGCGTGGGCGCCCCAGGCGGCCGATGCGACCACCAGCGCCCCGACCGCCTGGTGCAGCACCGCGAGAGGCAGCGCCATGCCGCTGACGACCGTGGCGATGCCGAGCGCGATCTGCGCGCCGACCGTCGCGTTGATCGCGATGGAGGGACCGCGCTGCCCCGCCTGCCGGGCCATGCGCGCCAGCATGACCAGCAGGATCGCGACGACCCAGGCCCACCAGCGATGGATGAAATGGACCAGATAGGGATCGCTGGAGACGGTCGCCCAGAGCGAGCCGAGCCATTCGATCCCCCGCGGCACCAGATGGTCGTTCATCAGCGGCCAGGTGCTGGAGACATAGCCCGCGTCCAGACCGGCGGTGAAGGCGCCGAACATCAGTTGCGCCAGCAGCGCCAGCAGCGCGACCACGGCGAAGGGATGGAGCATGGCGGGCTTGGCGAAGGGAGTCTTGGCGCGGGTCAGCAGGTCGAGCGCGGTCCAGATCAGCCCGCCCATGATGAACAGCGCCGTCAGCAGATGCACCGCCAGCCGGTAATGGCTGACGTCGGTGCGCACCGACAGGCCCGATTCCACCATCCACCAGCCGATGGCGCCTTGCAGCCCGCCGAGCGCCAGCAACGCGACGAGGCGCAGGCCATAGCCCTGGGGGATCGCCCTTTTCCACGCGAACCAGATCAACGGCAGCGCGAAGGCCAGGCCGATCAGCCGCCCCAGCAGCCGGTGCACCCATTCCCAGAAGAAGATGAACTGGAAGTCGCCCAGCGTCATGCCCTGCCGCAACTGCCGATATTCCGGGATCTTCTGATAGTCGCGAAAGGCCTGCATCCATTGGTCGTGGGTCAGCGGCGGGATGGCGCCGGTGATCGGTTTCCACTGGGTGATCGACAGGCCGGATTCGGTCAGGCGGGTGATGCCGCCGACCACGACCATGCAGAAGACGAGGGCTGCGACCGTCAGCAACCAGCGCGCGATCGGCGCGGGGCGTGGGACGGCGGTGGCGGGTCGGCTCAGGGTCGTCGCGGTCATGGCGCCGATCCATGCGCGCTTGTTTCGCGCGTTGCAAGGATAACCCGGAACGATGGACAAAGGTCGTAACGCCTTCTGCATGAACGGATACAAAGCGTTGGACAGGCGTATCTGGCCCTATGGACAGGCTGACCGAGGATAATCGATTGAACGGCGCGCCGGGCATAGCCGAGATGATCGCCGCCCAGGGCGCATTGGGCGCGCTCACCGCCCGCATCGACGCGGGATCGCCGCTGGGGCCGGTGAACGGCTGGTCGCCCGCGCTGGTGTCGACCGTGCGGCTGATGCTGTCGTCGCAGGCGGAGATCGTGCTGTTCTGGGGCCCGGAACTCTGCGCGCTCTATAACGAAGCCTATGCGCCCACCATCGGAGACAAGCATCCCCGCGTGCTGGGCCGCCCGGCGCGGGAGGGGTGGACGGAATTGTGGGACGACCTGGAGCCGCTGCTGCGTTCCGTCATCGACCGGGGCCAGTCGGTGCATGCCAAGGACCGCCCCTTCTATATCGAGCGGGACGGCGGACAGGGCGAACAGGTGTTCTTCGACATCAACTATTCCCCGGTGTTCGAGGCGGACGGCTCCGTCGGCGGCGCGCTGTGCATCGTCAGCGAGACGACCAAGCGCGTGCTGGCCGAAAAGGAGATGCGGGCCGACCGCGCCCGGCTATGGGCGCTGGCGCGCGACCCCTTCCTGGTCGCCGACCGGGACGGCACCTGGCTGGCGGCCAGTCCGGCCTGGACCGACATATTGGGATGGAGCGAGGCGGAACTGATCGGCCGCACGTCCGAATGGATGGAGCATCCCGACGACCTGGAGAAGACCAAGGGCGAGATCGCCGGGCTGGCGCGGGGCACGCCGACGGTGCGGTTCGAAAACCGATTCCGGGCGAAGGACGGCAGCTACCGCAATTTCAGTTGGACGGCGGTGCCGGAAAACGACCTTATCTATTGCGTCGCCCGCGACGTGACCGAGCAGCGCGCCCATGCCAGGGCGCTGGCGGAGGCGGAAGAGGCGCTGCGGCAGGCGCAGAAGATGGAGACGCTGGGCCAGCTGACCGGCGGCGTGGCGCATGATTTCAACAATCTGCTCCAGATCGTCACCGGCAATCTGGAACTGCTGCAACGCGGCCTGAACCAGGACCAGGCGCGGCTGCGGCGCGCCGCCGACAACGCCATGGCGGGCGCGGAGCGGGCCGCTTTGCTGACGCAGCGCCTGCTCGCCTTTGCCAGGCGCCAGCCACTGGCGCCCGAGCGGATCGACCCCAACCGGCTGGTAAGCGGCATGTCGGACATGCTCAACCGCACATTGGGCGAGACGATAGAGGTGGAGACGATCCAGAGCGCGCGCATCTGGCCAATCGAGATCGACGTCAACCAGATGGAGAATGCGCTGTTGAACCTGGCGGTGAATGCCCGCGACGCCATGCCGGACGGCGGCAAGCTGACCATAGAGGTCGCCAACACCCATATCGACGAGGATTATGCCGCGCAGGAGGCGGAGGTTTCCCCCGGCCAATATGTGCTGATCAGCGTGTCCGACACCGGCGAGGGCATGGATGAAGAGGTGCTGAGCCACGCCATCGAACCCTTCTTCACCACCAAGGAGGTCGGACGGGGCACTGGCCTGGGCCTGTCGATGGTCTATGGCTTCATCAAGCAGTCGGGCGGGCATATCCGCGTCTATTCCGAAAGCGGCCATGGCACGACGGTCAAGATCTACCTGCCCCGCTTCTACGGTCCCCTGCCCGACAATGACACAGGCACTGAGCATCGCACCCCGCCGATATGCGGCGGCGACGAGACGGTGCTGGTGTGCGAGGACGACGACAAGGTGCGCGCCTATACCGTCGACGTGCTGAAGGAACTGGGCTATCGGGTGATCGAGGCGAATGACGGCGCGGCGGCGCTGCGGGCGCTGGACGCGGCGTCGCAATCCATCGACCTGCTGTTCACCGACGTCATCCTGCCCGGCGGCATGACCGGGGCCGACATTGCGCAACAGGCGCGGGCGCAGCAACCGGGGCTGAAGGTGCTGTTCGCCACCGGCTATGCGCGCAACGCCATCATCCATCACGGCCGGCTCGACCCGGGCGTGGAACTGCTGACCAAGCCCTTCACCTATGCGGAGCTGGCGACCAAGGTGCGCGACATGCTGGACCGGGACGAGGCGCGGCAGGTGGGGTGACGCCCCTTAGAGGTCGCATTTTCCGAGCCGTCGACCGTGAACGGCCAAGTTGAAAATGCTCAAGGCAGCGTGGACAAATTCAAGACTCGCCGGACTGCGTGATTTGCGTGGAGAGCGGACGTTCCCCTATTCGTCACCCCTCCCCCCTATTCGTCACCCCGGACTTGATCCGGGGTCCCGCTGCCTTGGTCGAGGCGGGCGCTCAGACAAGAAAGCGGGACCCCGGATCAAGTCCGGGGTGACGGAACTAAAGACCGCAACTGGCCATTCCCGACATTCCGAATTTGTCCACGCGGCCTAGGGCGTCCGTCGCCACGCGGCGACCAGTTCGGCCGCCCGGTCCCGGACCGTCGCCGCGCCGTCGCCGGGGCGGTAGAGCGCGCCGCCGACGCCGATCCCCTCGCAGCCGGCGGCCAGCCATTCCCCGATCGTGTCCGCGCCCGCGCCGCCGACCGCCCAGACGCCCACATGTTTGGGCAGCACGTCCTTCAGCGCCTTCACATAAGCGGGGCCGAGACGGGCGGCGGGAAAGAGCTTGATCCGGCGCGCTCCCGCCTGGATCGCGGCGAAGGCTTCGCTGGGGGTCATGAAGCCGGGGAGCAGTTCCAGCCCGAGTTCGGCGCCCCTTGCGATCACCTGCATGTCGGTGTTGGGCGTCACCATGATCCGCCCGCCCGCGCCGTGCAGTTCCTCCACCGCCCGCACCGACAGCAGCGTGCCGCCGCCGATCAGCGCCCGGTCGCCATATTCGGCCTGCATCGCGGCGATGCTGGCGAGCGGATCAGGCGAGTTGAAGGGCACTTCGAGGATGCGGACGCCCGCATCGATCAGGGCGGCGCCGATCCCAAGCGCCTCCTGCGGCCGGATGCCGCGCAGGATCGCGCAGATGGGCGGCGCGCCTTGCGCCAGCAGGTCGTCGAGGGTCATGACGGGTCTCCGTGGGGATGGTGGGGGTGCCCAGAAAGGCCCAGCCCGGCCAGCGAGCAGGCGTCGCCGTCCAGCGCCTGGGCCGCCAGCCCCCGCCTGCCCAGCGCTTCGGCATAGAGCGTCGAGAGGCGGCCGTCGCCGATGAGCCATATGTCGTCCGCCTGTTCGAGCATGTCCGCGACCTCCGCGATCTCCGTCCCGATCAGCAGGCCGGACAGATAGCCCACGGCCCACTCCGCCGGGCGCCCCGCCCGCAGCCGCATGGTCCGCGCCGCGAACAGGGAGGAGAGCGGGCGCCCCTCCTGCGCCCGCGCCAGCCCCTCTGCAAAGCCCTGCGCCTCCCGCGCAGGATCGGGCCGGTCGGCCTGCGCGCCCAGGGTGGAACGGTCCCGCAGCAGTGCGAAAAGCTCGCCCGTCGGCATGGTGCGGAAGGAGGAGACGCGGCCATCCTCCACCACCGCCCATTTATTGTGCGTGCCGGGCAGGACGATCAGGCGGCGGCCCTGCCCCAGCGCCGGATCGCGCGCCATGGCGCCGAATATCTGCGTTTCCTCTCCCCGCATCACATCGGGCGCGCCGTTCGCGCCGGTGCAGGCGAGGCCCGCCATGATCGCGACGGGCACGCCGCGCCAGGCGAACCGCGTCGCCGCCGCCCGCCAGGCGGCGACGTCGGCGGGGCAATCCGCATAGGGCGCCTCCACCCAGCCGTCGCGAGCGCCAGCCATGCCGCAAAGGCGGATCTGCGTCGGCGCGGCTTCCTCCAGCCAGGGGCCGATGGCGGCGGCGAAGGCCGCTTCCGCCTGCCCCGCCGCCGCGCCGATGCCGGGGCCGTCATGGCGCGCCGTCACGCGGCCCTGCTCCACGCGGAACAGCCTCAGGCGGCTGGTGCCCCAGTCGCCGACGACCTCATAGCGGCTCATCAAATTCATCACTTCGTCCGAAGCATCCTTGAAAATCTATTTGTATGAGTATATCTGAGGGGCGAGCGGGTCAACTTGCCCCGGAATCCATCCACCATCTTCTTCGACAGGTGCCTTTCCCAATGAGCGATTCGTCCAAGCCCGCCGACAAGCTGCGCAGCCGCGCCTGGTTCGACAACCCAGACAATATAGACATGACCGCGCTCTATCTGGAGCGTTATCTGAATTTCGGCCTGAGCCTGGAGGAACTGCGCAGCGGCAAGCCGATCATCGGCATCGCCCAGACCGGCAGCGACCTGTCGCCCTGCAACCGCCATCATATGGTGCTGGCGGAACGCGTGCGCGAGGGCATTCGGGAGATGGGCGGCATCGCGCTGGAATTTCCGGTCCACCCAATCCAGGAAACCGGCAAGCGGCCGACGGCGGGGCTGGACCGCAACCTGGCCTATCTGGGGCTGGTCGAGGCGATCTACGGCTATCCGCTGGACGGGGTGGTGCTGACCACCGGCTGCGACAAGACGACGCCCGCGTTGCTGATGGCGGCGGCGACCGTGAACATCCCCGCCATCGCCCTGTCGGTGGGACCGATGCTGAACGGATGGTTCAAGGGCGAGCGGACGGGTTCGGGCACCATCGTCTGGCATGCGCGGCAATTGCTGGCGGCGGGCAAGATCGACGATGAGGGCTTCATCAAGCTGGTGGCGTCCTCCGCGCCGTCGACCGGCTATTGCAACACCATGGGCACGGCGACGACGATGAACTCGCTGGCCGAGGCGCTGGGCATGATGCTGCCGGGATCGGCGGCGATCCCCGCGCCCTATCGCGACCGGCAGGAGGTCGCCTATCGGACCGGCAGGCGCATCGTCGAGATGGTGGCGGAGGACCTGAAGCCGTCCGACATATTGACGCTGGACGCGTTCCACAACGCCATCGTGGTGAACTCCGCCATCGGCGGGTCGACCAATGCGCCGATCCACCTGGCGGCGATCGCGCGCCATGTCGGGGTGGAGCTGCCGCTCAAGGATTGGGAGACGGTGGGGCACAAGGTGCCGCTGCTGGTGAACCTCCAGCCCGCCGGCGAATATCTGGGCGAGGATTATTATCGCGCCGGCGGCGTGCCGGCGGTGGTGGGCCAGCTTATCGAACAGGGCCTGATCCGCGAGGGGGCGATAACCGTCAACGGCAAGACCATGGGTCAGAATTGCCGGGGCGTGGAGATCGAGGATGAGAAGGTCATCCGTCCCTTCGCCCGGCCGCTGAAGGAGGATGCCGGGTTCCTGGTGCTGTCGGGCAATCTGTTCGACGCGGCGGTGATGAAGACCAGCGTGATTTCGGACGAGTTCCGGGAGCGTTATCTGTCCAATCCGGAAGATCCCAACGCCTTTGAAGGGCCGGCGGTCGTGTTCGACGGGCCGGAGGATTATCATGCGCGGATCGACGATCCGGCCGTCGGCATCACGCCCGACACGCTGCTGTTCATGCGCGGCGCCGGCCCGGTCGGCTATCCGGGCGCGGCGGAGGTGGTGAACATGCGGCCGCCCGCCTACCTCATCACCGAGGGCGTGTCCGCCCTGCCCTGCATCGGGGACGGGCGGCAGTCGGGGACTTCGGGCAGTCCTTCCATCCTCAACGCCTCGCCCGAAGCGGCGGCCATGGGCGGCCTGGCGCTGCTGCGGACCGGCGACCGGGTGCGCATGGACCTGAACAAGGGCACGGTGAACGTCCTCATTTCAAACGAGGAACTGGCCGGCCGCCGGGCGGCGCTGGAGGCGGAGGGGGGCTATAAATATCCCGCCTCGCAGACGCCGTGGCAGGAAATCCAGCGCTCCGTCGTCGGCCAGCTGAACACCGGCGCGATCCTGGAAGGGGCGGAGAAATATCAGCGCATCGCCCAGACCATGGGCCTGCCGCGCGACAATCATTAATCCCATTTCGGAGTTTATCCCCATGTTCAACGGAGCCATTCTTGTCGGCGCGAGCGAGCGCCAGGGCGGCGAGCCCTTCTTCGCCATCGACCCGTCGACCGGCGCGAAGGGCGGGATCGCCTTTCACAACGCCTCGGCCGCCGATGTCGCGGACGCCTGCGCGCTGGCCGATGCCGCGTTCGAGAGCTTCTCCACGCTGACGCCCGACGCCCGCGCCGCCTTTCTGGAGGCGGTGGCCGACGGGATCATGGCCATTGGCGACCTGCTGATCACCACCGCCATGAGCGAGACCGGCCTGCCGCGCGGGCGGCTGGAGGGCGAGCGGGGCCGCACCGTCGGCCAGCTTCGCCTGTTCGCAGGCTATGTGCGCCAGGGCGACTGGCTGGACGCCACCATCGACAAGGCATTGCCGGAGCGCCAGCCGCTGCCGCGCAGCGACCTGCGCCGCGTCAACCAGCCGGTCGGTCCCGTCGCCGTGTTCGGCGCGTCCAACTTCCCGCTCGCCTTCTCGGTCGCGGGCGGCGACACCGCATCGGCCTTCGCGGCGGGTTGCCCGGTGGTGGTGAAGGGCCACCCGGCCCATCCCGGCACCGGCGAACTGGTCGCCCGCGCCATCGCCGCGGCGGTCAGGGACAGCGGCCTGCATGAAGGCGTGTTTTCCTACCTGCCCGGCACGACCAACGACCTCGGCGGCGCGCTGGTGGCCGATCCGCGCATCAAGGCGGTGGGCTTCACCGGGTCGCGGGGCGGCGGCCTTGCCCTCATGAAGATCGCGGCCGAGCGCAAGGAGCCGATCCCGGTCTATGCCGAAATGTCGAGCATCAACCCGGTCGTGCTGCTGCCCGGCGCGCTCGCCGCCCGCGCCGAAGCGCTGGGCACCGCCTTCGTCGGGTCGCTGACGCTGTTTTCGGGCCAGTTCTGCACCAATCCCGGACTGGTGATCGCGCTCGACAGCCCCGACCTGGACCGTTTCGTCGCTTCGGCCGCCCAAGCGCTGTCGGGCAATGCGGCGCAGGTCATGCTGACGCCCGGCATCCACGCCGCCTATGAAAAGGGCGTCGCGGCGCTGGCCGGGGCGGAGGGCGTCACCACCATCGCCCGCGGCATGGCGGCGGACGGCGTCCATCGCGGCCAGCATGCGCTGTTCGCCGCCAGCGGCGAGCAGTTCCGCGCCAATCCGGCGCTGGCGCATGAAGTGTTCGGTTCCTCCTCCATCCTCGTCAAATGCGCGACGATCGAGGAGGTCATCGACACCATCGCCCGGATGGAGGGGCAGTTGACCGCGACGCTCCAGATGGACGACGGCGACCAGGCCGATGCCGCGAAGCTGCTGCCCACCCTGTCCCGCAAGGTCGGGCGCGTGCTGGCGAACGGCTGGCCGACCGGGGTGGAAGTCACCCATGCCATGGTGCATGGCGGCCCCTTCCCCTCCACCTCCGACGGCCGTTCGACGTCCGTGGGCACGCTGGCGATGATGCGCTTCCTGCGCCCGGTCTGTTACCAGGACGTGGCCGACGCGGTGCTGCCGCCCGCCCTCCAGGCCGCCAATCCGTGGAAGCTCAACCGCCGCGTCGAAGGCAGGCTGGAGATCGCCCGGTGAGCCTGTCCGGGACGCCATCCATGATCCGTTCGCTGGTCCAGTTCGAGGAGGGCGGCCGCCGCGGCGTCGCCGCCCTTGACGGAACCGGCGCGGCCCGGCGGGTGGAGGGCGCGGATTCCACCCGCGCGCTGGCGCTGGAGGCGATCGCGGCGGGGCAAGGCCTGGCCGCCATGGCCGAAGCGCGGCTGGGCGGGACGGTGGACCTTTCCGCCGTCCGGCTGCTCTGCCCCATCGACCATGAGGATGCCGCGCATCTGCTGGTCGCGGGCACGGGCCTTACCCACCTCGGATCGGCGGAGGGCCGCGACAAGATGCACAAGGCGGCCGCGTCGGGCGATCTGACCGACAGCATGCGCATGTTCCTGATGGGCGTGGAGGGCGGCAAGCCCGCCGACGGCGGCATCGGCGCGCAGCCCGAATGGTTCTACAAGGGCGACGGCCGGACACTGGTCCATCCCGGCGAGGATTTCGCCATGCCCGCCTTCGCGGAGGATGGCGGGGAGGAGCCGGAGGTCGCCGGCATCTACCTGATCGACGCGGACGGCGCGCCGGTCAGGCTGGGCTTTGCCCTGGGCAATGAATTTTCCGATCATGTCACCGAACGCGGCAATTATCTCTGGCTCGCGCACAGCAAGCTGCGTCAGGCCGCGCTGGGGCCGGAACTGCTGCTGGGCGACCTGCCCGACGACCTGCGCGGCACCAGCCGCATCGTCCGCGATGGCGAGACGGTCTGGGAAAGGCCCTTCCTTTCCGGCGAGGCCAACATGTCGCACCGGATCGGCAATCTGGAACATCATCATTTCAAATATGGCCTGTTCCGTCGTCCGGGCGACATCCATGTCCATTTCTTCGGCACCGCCACCCTCTCCTTTTCGGACGGCTTCGCTGCGCGGGAAGGCGACGTGTTCGAGGTGGAGGCCGCGCCCTTCACCCTGCCGGTGCGCAACGGCCTGCGCCGTGCGGCGGACGAAGGCCTGGCAAGGGTGAAAGTCCTATGACCATCCGGGCAGGCCTTGTCGGGCTGGGCAAGATCGCCCGCGACCAGCATCTTCCCGCCATTGCGAGGACCGACGGCATAGAGCTGGTCGCCGTCGCCAGCCGCAATGCGCAGGGAGAGGGATTGAACAACTATCCCGATCTGGACGCGATGCTGGCCGGGGAGGCGGACATGGACGCCGTCATCCTCTGCCAGCCGCCGCAGGTCCGCTACCAGGCGGCGCGGCAGGCGATCCTCGCGGGCAAGCATGTCTTCCTGGAAAAGCCGCCGGGCGCCACCGTGTCGGAAGTGGAGGCGCTGATCGCCCTTGCCGGGGCGCAGGGCGTCACCCTCTATGCAAGCTGGCACAGCCGCCATGCCGCCGCGGTCGCGCAGGCGAAGGCGTGGATGGCGTCGCGCGCGATCCGCCGCATCGACATCCAGTGGCGCGAGGATGTCCGTCACTGGCATCCGGGCCAGCCCTGGATCTGGGAAGCGGGCGGCTTCGGCGTGTTCGATCCGGGCATCAACGCCCTGTCGATCCTGACGGAGATCGTGCCGGAGCCGGTGACGATGCTGTCGGCCAGGCTGGAAGTGCCGGAGAACAAGGACGCGCCCATCGGCGCGGCGCTCAGCATGGCGACGGCTTCGGGCGCGGCGGTGGAGGCCCTGTTCGACTGGCGCCAGACCGGCCCGCAGACCTGGGACATCGCGGTCGAGACGGCGAACGGCAGCCTGCTGCTGTCGGAGGGCGGCAACACGCTGCGCCTGGACGGCGAAGTCCAGATCAAGGCGCCGGACGAGGAATATCCGGCCATGTACCGCCGCTTCGTCGGGCTGGTCGCGGACCGGGCGATCGACGCGGACATCGCGCCGTTGCGATTGGTGGCGGACGCCTTCCTTTGTGGCCGGCATTGCCCTACGACGGCCTTCGACGACTGAACAGGGGGGCCTGAACATTGGAAAGCGAGCGCAAGGACGTAACGGAACGCAAGATAGCTACGGACGAAGGCTCGCTTCGCATCCACCAGGCCATCGCCCGGCAATTGGGCACGGCGATCCTGATGGGAACCCACAAGCCCGGCGACCTGTTCGAGGGGGAGATAGAGGCGTCGGAGCGGCTCCGCGTGTCCCGCACCGCCTATCGGGAGGCGGTGCGCATCCTGATCGCCAAGGGGATGCTGGAAAGCCGGCCCAAGGCCGGAACCCGCGTGCTGCCGCGCAGCCGATGGAACGTGCTGGACCCGGAAATGCTGGCCTGGATGTTCGCGGGGGAACCGGACCGCGACTTCATCCGCGACCTGTTCGAACTGCGCGGGGTGATCGAGCCGGCGGCGGCCGAATTCGCGGCGCGGCGGCGGACCGACGAGCAACTGGCCGTCATGGCGCAGGCGCTGGACGAGATGGGAAAGCACGGCCTTTCGACGCCGGAGGGGCGGGCGGCGGACCAGCGTTTCCACCATGCGGTGCTGGCGGCGACGCATAATGACGCGCTCGCCGCACTGGCCAGTTCGGTGGGAGCGGCGGTGGGTTGGACCACCACCTTCAAGCATCGCAAGAAGCTGCTGCCGCGCGATCCCCTGCCCGATCACGAGGCGGTCTATCAGGCCATCGCCGCCCGCGACACCGCCGCAGCGCGCAGCAGCATGGTGGAATTGCTGCGGCTGGCCATGGCCGACATGGACGTGGTGATGGCGGAACGCGGCAAGCCCTGAGCGAGGGCGCGCCGGCGGGCGGAATGCGCCGTCAGTTCACCGGGGCCCGCCGCCGGTAGCTGAGCGCCTCCGCCACATGGACGCGCCCGACCCGCTCGGCGCCGGCCAGGTCGGCGATGGTGCGCGCCACGCGCAGCACGCGGGTATAGCCCCGCGCCGACAGCTTCATCGCCGCGGCCGCCTGCGCCAGCAATTCGCGGCCGGCCTGATCCGGCCCGGCGACGTCCTCCAGCCGCTCTCCATCCACCTCGGCATTGGTGCGCAGCAAAGTCCCTTCGTAACGGCGCGTCTGCACCGCCCGCGCCGCCGCGACGCGGGCCGCGACCTCGGCCGATCCTTCGGCGGGAGGGGGCAGGACCAGGTCCGCCGCCGTCACCGCCTGCACCTCCACATGCAGGTCGATGCGGTCGAGCAGCGGTCCCGACACCTTGGCCTGATAGTCCGCCGCGCAGCGCGGGGCGCGGGAACAGGCCAGCGCCGGATCGCCCAGATGGCCGCAGCGGCAGGGGTTCATCGCCGCCACCAGCTGCACCCGCGCCGGGAAGGTGACATGCGCATTGGCCCGCGCCACGGTGACTTCCCCCGTCTCCAGCGGCTGGCGCAGCGAGTCCAGGACGGTCCTCTGGAATTCGGGCAGTTCGTCGAGGAACAGCACGCCCAGATGCGCCATGCTGACCTCGCCCGGCCGCGCCTTGTGCCCGCCGCCGACCAGCGCCGCCATGGACGCGCTGTGATGCGGATTGCGGAAGGGGCGGGCGCGGCTGATCCGGCCGCCCTCCAGCATGCCGGCGACGCTCGCCACCATGGAGGTTTCCAGCGCCTCGCCCGGCGTCAGTTCGGGCAGGATGCCGGGCAGGCAGCTCGCCATCAGCGACTTGCCCGCGCCGGGCGGGCCGACCATCAGCAGATTATGGCCGCCCGCCGCCGCGATCTCCAGCGCGCGCTTGGCGCTTTCCTGCCCCTTGACCTGCCGCAGGTCGGCGGTCCGGACGGGCGGCTCCACCTCGCCGGGGCGCGGGGGCGAGAGGGCGGCGGTGCCCTTGAAATGGTTGAGGATGGCCAGCAGGTCGGGCGCGGCGATCACCTCCACCTGACCGGCCCAGGCGGCTTCCGCGCCCTGCGCCACCGGACAGACCAGGCCCAGTTCCCGCTCCCCCGCATGGAGCGCGGCGAGCAGCACGCCGGGCGTGGGGGCGATGCGGCCGTCCAGCCCCAGTTCCCCCACGACGACATAGCCCGCCAGCGTCTCGGCATCGATCACGCCCATGGCGCCCAGCAGCGCCAGCGCGATGGGAAGGTCGAAATGCGACCCCTCCTTCGGCAGGTCGGCGGGCGAGAGGTTCACGGTGATCCGCTTGGGCGGCAGCGAAAGGCCGATGGCCGCGATGGCGTTGCGCACCCGTTCCCGGCTTTCCGCGACCGCCTTGTCCGGCAGGCCGACGACGATGAAATTGGGAAGGCCGGGAACGAGCTGGCACTGAACCTCCACGCCGCGCGCTTCCAGCCCCAGATAGGCGACCGTCGATACCGTCGAAACCAATGATGTTCCCCCTGCGCCCCAATGGGTCCAGCCCCGCCATGCTCCTGCCTTCGCAGGAACACGGGGTTTTTTCAATGGCTTGGCGTAACGATCGGTCGGCTCCGCCCGATCAGCCTTCTTCGGGCCGTCCCTTGAAGCCTTGGGCCACGACATACCATTCGACGCTGCCCTTGCGGCTGGCGGGGGGCTTGGCGTGCTTGATCGTGGTGAAATGCCTCTTGAGGATGGCCAGCAGGTCGGCGTCGGTGCCGCCCGCGAACACCTTGGCCACGAAAGTGCCGCCCTTGCGCAGGTTTTCGACGGCGAACATCGCCGCCGCCTCAACCAGGCCCATGGTGCGCAGATGGTCGGTCGCCGCATGACCCACGGTGTTGGCCGCCATGTCGGAAATGACGAGATCGGGCGCGTCGCCCAGCGCCTCGGCCAGCAAGGCGGGCGCCTTGTCGTCCATGAAGTCCATCTGGAACAGGGCGACGCCCGGAATGGGATCGGTCGGCAGCAGGTCGATGCCCACCACCTTCGCCTTGGGGCAGAGTTTCCGCACCACCTGCGCCCAGCCGCCCGGCGCCACGCCCAGGTCGACCACGGCGCGGGAACCCTTCAGGAAATGGAACTTCTCGTCCAGCTCGATCAGCTTGAAGGCGGCGCGGCTGCGCCACCCTTCCGCCTTGGCGCGGCGGACATAGGGGTCGTTCAACTGTCGTTCGAGCCAGCGGGTGGACTGCGCCGTCCGCCCCTTTGCCGTCTTGACCCGCACCTTGCCGGCACCGGTACCTCTCACAGGGGGCCTCTCACATCTTCACTCCGTCGCGGTCCATCAGGCCGCGCAATATGCCCTCGCGAATGCCGCGATCGGCCACGCCCAGGCGCTGGGCGGGCCAGATGTCGAGGATGGATTCCAATATGGCGCAGCCCGCCACGACCAGGTCGGCCCGCTCCGTACCGATGCAGGGCAGCTTCTGCCGCTCCGCCAGGGGCATGGAGGACAGCCGCGCCGAAATCGCCCGCATCGACGTCGACGGCACGATCAGCCCGTCGATCGCCTGCCGGTCGTAGCGCGGCAGGTCGAGATGCAGGCTGGCGAGCGTCGTCACCGTGCCCGACGTGCCGAGCAGGCGGATATCGGCCTGCGGGGACGGCAGGCGGCGGGCCAGCGGCGCGAAGGCATCCGCCACGCGGGCGCGCATCCGGGCATAGGCCGCCAGCCGGTCCAGGGGGTCGGCATGGTCGAAGGGTTCGCTTTCCGTCAGGGAGACCACGCCCCAGGGCGCGCTCACCCAATCGACGATGTGCGGCGCGCCGGCGCTGTTGGCGTTCACCAGCACCAGTTCGGTCGATCCGCCGCCAATGTCGAAGATGAGCGCGGGGCCGTCGCCCGGCTCCAGCAGCGCGTGGCAGCCCAGCACCGCCAGCCGCGCCTCCTCCTGCGCGCTGATGATGTCGAGGGCGATGCCGGTTTCGCGATAGACGCGCTGGATGAATTCGGCCCCGTTGGAGGCGCGGCGGCACGCCTCCGTCGCGACCGAGCGGGCCAGGGTGACGTGCCGGCGGCGCAGCTTGTCGGCGCAGACGGACAGGGCGGAAATCGCCCTTTCTATGGCTGCGTCGCTGATCCGGCCGGAGGCGGCAAGCCCCTCCCCCAACCGCACGATTCGCGAAAAGGCGTCGATGACGACGAAGCCGTCCGCCGAAGGCTTGGCGATCAGCAGGCGGCAATTGTTGGTGCCAAGGTCGATGGCCGCGTAGGAGCGGCGCCCGCGTAGCGGATGAGGCAGGGTGAGGGCCGCAGCCTTGCTCCCATTGCCCTGACCGGAACGGACCCCCTTGCCCGAAATTCCGCCGGCCGGGCCGGAACTCTGCGGCGATGGGCGGCTGTGCTGCACCATGGCCGTATCTCTTTTCTTCTTCGCCAGCGCCGAAAAGCGCCGGAACTTGGCGACAAGAGTAGGCAAAGGAAGAGGAAAGCGCAAGGCGGGGCGGACGCCCCTTCAGACAAGCGGCATGAGGGCCGCGACAATCCACCGATCCTCGGCGCGCAGCACGCCCCAGGCGCGGGCGGCGGCGCGGCTGTCCATCGCCTCCACGCCGATGCCGCGTCCTTCCAGTTCGCGCACGAAGGCGCGGGGCGGCTGCCGCAGGCCCGCGCCGGTGCCGACCAGCAGGAATTCGGGCTTGATTTCAAGGTCGAACAGGTCGCCCAGATGCGCCACCGTCAGCGCGTCGACGGCCGGCGCGTCCCGCCAGGCGAGCGCCCGCACCGGCGAGAGCAGCAGGCCATCGGGAAAGACATCGTCCCTGACCCGGAAGCCGCGGCCTGAAAAGCCGGTGACGATCGGCCCCTGCCCCGCGTCATCGCGGCGCAGTTCGATGCCGGAGCGGTTGCCGTTCAGGGCCGCGCCCCGTCGTCGCGCGGGCCCATCCGCTCGGCCTGGGCGGCGATATTGGCCTTGCTCGCCTTCTTCTCCGCCGTGGCGGGGGACAGGCCCAGGCTGATCAGCAGCGAGGAGGAGACATAGACCGACGAATAGGTGCCGACGATGATGCCCAGCATCATGGCGGCCGTGAAGCCGCGCAGCACATGGCCGCCCAGCAGCAGCAGCGCGCCCAGCGCCAGCAGCACGGTGACGGAGGTCATGACCGTGCGCGGCAGCGTTTCGTTGACCGACAGGTCGATCAGCGCCTTCATGTCCATCTTGCGATATTTGCGCATATTTTCGCGGATGCGGTCGTCGATCACCATCTTGTCGTTGATCGAATAGCCCACGATGGTCAGCACGGCGGCGACGATGTTGAGGTCGAATTCGAGCTGGGTGATGGCGAAGAAGCCCAGCGTCATCAGCACGTCGTGCATGATCGCGACGAAGGTCGAGACGCCGAACTGCCATTCGTAGCGGAACCAGGAGAAGATCGCGATGCCGATCACCGCCAGCATCACCGCCAGCACGCCGTTCTGGATCAGTTCGCCCGACACCTTGCCCGACACCGTGTCGTAGCGGGAGAAGGTGACGCCGGGGAATTCGGCCGTCATCGCCTTGCGCGCCTTTTCGACGATGGCGTTGGCCGCGCCCGCGCCGCCCTGTTCCGGCAGAGGGAGGCGGATCTGCACCGTTTTCGGATCGCCGAACTGCTGGAGCGAGCCGTCGCCCACGCCCAGCCGGTCGATCACGCTGCGCACCCGGTCGGTTTGCGGCGGGGTTTCGAACTTCGCCTCTATCATCAGGCCGCCGACGAAGTCGACGCCCAGGTTCAGCCCCTTGTAGAAGGTCGCGCCGACCGCCAGCACCGTCAGCAGCGCCGTCAGGGCAAAGGCCCAGTGGCGCAGCTTGACGAAGCCGATATTGGTGTTGTCCGGGACGAGCTTAAGCAGTTTCATGTTTCTCTCCGCCCGTCAGATGTGGATTTCGGTCGGGCGCTTGGCGCGGACCCAACGCGACACCAGCAGGCGCGTGAAGGTGACGGCGGTGAACACGCTGGTCGCGATGCCGATGAGCAGCACGATCGCGAAGCCCTTGACCGGACCCGACCCCAGAGCGAGCATGATGCCGCCGGCAATGGCGTGGGTCACATTTGCCTCGAAGATGGTGCGGCTGGCTTCCTTATAGCCATGTTCGATGGCCTGCACGACCCCGCGGCCGCGCCGCCGCTCCTCGCGGATGCGTTCGTAGATCAGCACGTTGGCGTCGACCGCCGTGCCGATGGTCAGCACGAAGCCGGCAATGCCCGGCAGCGTCAGCGTCGCGCCCAATATGCCCATCACGCCCAGGATCACCAGCACGTTGATGGCGACGGCGAGGTTGGCGTACATGCCGAAGCGGCCGTAGCTGACGAACATGAAGGCGGCGACGGCGGCGACGGCGATGACCGAGGCCATCAGGCCGGCGCGGATCGAATCGGCGCCAAGCTGCGGCCCGACCGTGCGTTCCTCCACCACAACGAAGTTCACAGGCAGCTTGCCCGAGCGCAGCGCGATCGCAAGCTGGTTGGCGCTTTCGACGGTGAAGCTGCCGCTGATCTGCGCGCTGCCGCCCAGGATCGGTTCGTTGATGTTGGGGGCGGACAGCACTTGGCCGTCCAGGATAATGGCGAAGGGGCGGTTGACGTTCTGCGACGTCACCTGGCCGAATTTGCGCCCGCCCGCGCCGTTGAAGCGGATGTTGACAATCGGCTGGTTGCCGGTCTGGTCATAGCCCTGCTGCGCGTCGGTCAGGTCTTCGCCCGACACCATGACCTGCCGATAGACGGCGATCACCGGCGGTCCGGCGGGGTTGGTCGGGTAGGGCAGCACTTCGCTGCCGACCGGCGCGCGGCCCTGCGCGACTTCGGCGGGGTTGGCGTTGACGTCGACCAGCTTGAATTCCAGCTTCGCGGTCTGGCCGAGCAGGTCCTTGAGCGCCTTGGGATCCTGAAGGCCGGGCACCTGCACGACGATGCGGTTGTCGCCCTGCTGCTGGATGGTGGGTTCGCGCGTGCCCATTTCGTCGATGCGCTTGCGGATCACCTCGGTCGCGACTTCCATCGTGCTCTTGACGGCGTTGTCGATGCCCGCCTTGGTCGGCGTGATGACGATGGTGGAACTGTTCACCACCTCCACATTGAAATCGCGCTGGCCGGTGAGGCCCGCACCCTGGGTCAGCGGCCGGATGCGTTCCACGGCGGCGTCGACCTGCGACGGGTTGCGCACCATGAAGCTCAATTTCCCGTCGCGGCTGGAAATGTCGCCGATCGCGATCTTCGTGTCGCCCCGGCGCAGTTCCGTGCGGACCTGCTCCTCCATATTGGCGATGCGCTGCTTCGCCACGTCCTGGGTCGAGGCTTCGAGCAGCAGGTGGCTGCCGCCCGACAGGTCGAGGCCCAGGTTCACGCGGGTCTGCATGAATTTCGGCAGTTGCCCGACCACCGAATCCGGCAGGAAGCTCGGCACGGCGCAGGCTATGCCGATCAGCAGCGGCAGCAGGATCGCGACGACAGCCCAGCGAGGGAAGTTCAGCATGCGTGCGGCTCAGTCGTTCGCGGGCTTGGCGGTGGCGGGGTCGATCACGTCGGTCAGGGTGGACTTCACCGCCTTCACCTTCATGCCCGGCGCCAGTTCGACATCGGCGTAGAATTCGTCGACGCGGACCACCTTGCCGACCAGACCGCCGCCAGTCACGACCTGGTCGCCCTTCTTCACGGCGTCGATCTTGGCCTTGTGCTCCTTCATCTTCTTCTGCTGCGGACGGATCAGCAGGAAATAGAAGACGACGAAGATGAGGACCAGCGGGGCCATCTGAACCAGCATGGAGGCGCCGGAGGATTCCCCGCCCGCGGTCTGGGCAAAGGCTGGAGATATGAACATGGTTGGGACTTTCGCCTTATTGTCTTGTCCAGTCGCGGGCGCCGGATAAACGCCCACCGATCAAAGGCGCGCGGCTAACACAGATCGCACGGCGGAGGCAACATGATTAGGCTTTGGGACGAATGCGCAAAAAGCCTGCATCGAATGGCTTGCATATTCGCCAAACTGCTTCTAATTGCGCCGCTCCGGTCGGGACGTAGCGCAGCCTGGTAGCGCATCACACTGGGGGTGTGGGGGTCGGAGGTTCGAATCCTCTCGTCCCGACCAAATTTCCGGCAGGGCCTTTTCCGGCCTGCCGGCCTTTTTCCATTTTCTTCATTTCGCCTGCGTCGCCGCTTTTTGGCTGTCCTACAGATAACCAAATGGGATAAATGATCCGCCTTTCCGCAACAGGAGGGCGTTTCATGGATATTGCGGCTCTGATCGACGAGGTCATCGCGCGGGAGGGTGGTTACAGCAACCATCCGGCGGATCGCGGCGGACCCACTCATTTCGGCATCACCCAGGCCGTGGCGCGGGCGAACGGCTATGGCGGCGACATGCGGGCGATGCCCCGGACGGTCGCCGAGGCGATCTATCGCAGGCTCTATTGGGAAAGGCCGGGCTTCGCCTTCGTCGCCGAACTGGCGCCGGCCGTGGCGGAGGAGCTGTTCGACACGGCGGTGAACATGGGGCCGGGCACTGCCGGCGGCTTTCTGCAACGGGCGTTGAACGCGCTCAACCGCAACGGGCGGGACTATCCCGACCTGAAGGTGGACCAGGCCGTGGGCGCGAAGACGATCGCAGCGCTGGGGGCCTTTCTGGCCGTTCGCGGGCGGGCGGGCGAGAAGGTGCTGCTCAAGGCGCTCGAAGCGCTCCAGGGCGAGCGCTATCTGGCGCTGGCCGAGAGCAGGCCCGCCAACGAGGCCTTTCTTTACGGCTGGCTCGCCAACCGCATTGGTTAGGAGAGGGAGCATGACCTCTTCACGCAGGCGAATCGCGGGGGATCGGTGGACGCTGCGGGCGCGGCCGGCCTTTCTCTATGTCATGTACGGGTTGCTGCTGTGGTCGGTGCCGCTGGGGCTTATTGGCGGGGTGCGGCCCGACGTGGCGGCGGGGATCATTCGGGCGATGCGGGCCTATTTCAACGCCCTGCCGGAGCCGCTCTATGCCCTCTTCGGGACGGGCTATCTGGGCTATACGGCGGCGCGGGCGTGGGGGAAGGCCAAGGGGGTGGAGCGGTAAGGGCTTCGGCCTTTTACCGTTTTCCGTGTTCCTGCGCAGGCAGGAACACGCTACATTTGGGGCGGGTACGAAATCGGTTCGCCCGGAAACTTGGCTTTCAGAAAATCCAGCACCACCCGCGCCTTGGGGGCCAGGCTTTTGTGGGAGGGGTGGACGGCCGCTATGTCGAGCGGGGCGATGTGGCTGTCGGGCAGGACCGGCGCCAGTCGCCCCGCCGCTATATCGTCCCGCACCCGCACGGCGGGGAGCAGGGCGATGCCGAGGCCGCTGAGCGCGGCCCGGTGGACGGCTTCGCTGCTGTCGCTGCGGAAGGCGCCGGCCGCCACCCTTTCCCGCCCGTCGATCGTCCAGCGCGCGGGCACGTCGCCATAGGCATAGGCGATGCATTGATGGGCGGAAAGGTCTTCGGCGGAGGCGGGCATGCCGTGCGCGGCGAGATAGGCGGGCCGCGCCACCAGCAGGCGGGGCAGCCTGCCCAGCGGATGGACCACCAGCCTGTCGTTGCCGACCGGGCCGACGCGCAGGGCAAGGTCCAGCCGGTCTTCCACCATGTCGCGTTGCCAGTCGGTCATGGCGCAATCCAACTGGAGCGCGGGATAGCGGGCGGTCAGTTCGCCCAGACGCTCCACATAATGGAGGCCGAGCGCGGTGGTGAAGCCGATGCGGACCAGCCCGCCCGGTTCGCCCCGCACGGGGCCGAAATCCCGTTCCGCCCCCTCCAGCGCGTCCAGCATGGCGCGGGCGTGGACCAGCAGGCGGTCGGCTTCGGGCGTGGCGATCAACCTGCGGGTGGTGCGGTGGAAGAGGACCGCGCCGAAATGCGCCTCCACCTGGTCGAGGCGGCGGGCGATGGTGGTGTGGCTGGCGTGCAATTCCCTGGCCACGCGGGAGAAATTGGGCTTTTCGCAGAGGCGGACGAATGTCCGCAGGGCGATCAACAGGTCCGACATTTGAACGGAACTCGCACGGATATTGTGCGGCTTATCCTTATTGTCTCCATGGCGGAAAAGCCAGATGCCCTCCGGCAGCAATCGGAGAAGGATGCCCCATGTCGAACCGCATCGCCCATGCCGGGCTGGCCGCCAGGCGCCGCACGGCGCAGGAGGCCGCGGCGCTGATCCAGGACGGCATGGCCGTGGGGATGAGCGGCTTTACCGGGTCGGGCTATCCCAAGGCGGTGCCGCTGGCGCTGGCGGAGCGGATGACCCGCGCCCATGCGGCGGGCGAGCCTTTCCGGGTCAAGGTGTGGACCGGCGCGTCGACCGGCCCGGAACTGGACGGCGCGCTGGCGCAGGCCGACGGCGTGGAGTTCCGCCTGCCTTATAATAGCGACCCCATCGCCCGCGAGCGGATCAACAGCGGGCATATGCAATATTTCGACATGCATCTGAGCCAGGTCGCGCCGATGGCGTGGCAGGGTTTTCTGGGCGATCTGGACATCGCCGTGATCGAGGTGACGGGGATCGCCGCCGACGGCGAACTGATCCCGTCCGCCTCGGTCGGCAACAACAAGACGTGGATCGACCGGGCGAAGGGCGTGATCCTGGAGGTCAATCGCTGGCAGAACCCCGCGCTGGAGGGGATGCACGATATTTATTACGGCACGGCGCTGCCGCCGCATCGCGTGCCCATTCCGCTGGTGCGCGCCGACCAGCGCATCGGCCAGCCGACCTTCCGCTGCGATCCCGGCAAGGTGATCGCGGTGGTGGAGACCGACGCGCCGGACCGCAACGCCCCCTTCAAGGCGCCGGACGGCAAGGCGCGGGCGATTGCCGGGCATCTGCTGGAATTTCTGGGCCATGAGGTGAGGAAGGGCCGCCTGCCCGCGTCGCTGCTGCCGCTGCAATCGGGGGTGGGGAATATCGCCAATGCGGTGCTGACCGGCCTGATCGATGCGCCGTTCGACAATATGGTCGCCTTTACCGAGGTGATCCAGGACGGGATGCTGGACCTGCTCGACGCGGGCAAGCTGCGCATGGCGAGCGCGACGTCCCTGTCGCTCAGCCCGGAGGCGGCGGCGCGGCTGAACGCCGACATGGGGCGGTACCGGGACCGCATCATCCTGCGGCCGCAAGAGATCAGCAACCATCCCGAACTGGTGCGGCGGCTGGGCTGCATCGCGATGAACGGGCTGATCGAGGCGGACATCTACGGCAACGTCAATTCGACGCATCTGATGGGGTCGCGCATCCAGAACGGCATCGGCGGGTCGGGCGATTTCGCGCGCAACGCCTTCCTGTCGATCTTCATGACGCCCTCGACGGCCAAGGGCGGGGCGATTTCTGCCATCGTGCCGCATTGCAGCCATGTCGACCATATCGACCAGGACGTGCAGGTGATCGTGACCGAGCAGGGTCTGGCCGACCTGCGCGGGCTGGCGCCCCGGCAGCGGGCGGAGGTCATCATGGAGAAGTGCGCGCATCCGGACTTCCGGCCGATGCTGAAGGACTATTTCCGGCGGGCGATGGCGGGGTCGTACGGGTTGCAGTCGCCGATGCTGCCGGGGGAGGCGCTGGCCTGGCACCAGCGGTTCATCGATACGGGGACGATGCGGGGGTAGGAATGGGGGACGCTCTTCTCCCCTCCCGCAGGCGGGAGGG